>JAAXQF010000515.1 GCA_012974435.1 Desulfuromonadales bacterium
CATTGATATCGGCATAGCGGTGATTCACCGCGCGAATCTCGACCGAAAAAGTCAGTCCATTTGCCTTGCCCTGCCCACGGCCGTAGCCGGTCATACTCCGAATCATAAGGTCCTCGCTAAAAAACGCCCGCCGTTCGGCGTTCCAGGTTCGATGTTCCAGGTTAAGTTTAAAAAAACAGTTTAGATTAAGTTCAGTTCAGCGAGCAAGATTTTCAACCTCGAACGTCGCCTCTAGCCCCTAGCTGACCTGCCGAACTACACTGGCAGGATGTTGGATAACCCTGGCTTTTGGGCTGTGGTTAGCTGGCTGGTACTCGGGGACAATCTCCTTAAGGCCTAAGCGGACCCTGGCAAGATCCAGCATCTTGGCAGACTCGATCAACCTATCCAACTTCTCCAGCAACAGATCCCGGCATGGCGGTGATGAATTTGCGACACAGATTTTTTCATGATGAGTTGGCAAAGCCCCCTCCTCATCGAGCAACAACTCTTCATATAATTTCTCACCCGGACGCAGGCCGGTATAGACGATCTCAATATCCTCCCCGGGTTGCAAACCAGACAGGCGGATCAACTCTTCTGCTAAGGAGGAAATCTTGACCGGCTCCCCCATGTCGAACAGGTAGATCTCACCGCCCTGCCCCATGCTGCCAGCCTGTAATACCAACTGCGAAGCCTCGGGAATGGTCATGAAGAAGCGTGTCACCTCTGGATGAGTCACGGTCACCGGCCCACCCTTTTTGATCTGCTCCCTGAACGTCGGAATAACGCTGCCGTTACTCCCCAGCACATTGCCGAAGCGCGTGGTAACAAAGCGGGTTTTACTGATACGCGCCAACGACTGGACATAGAGCTCGGCAGCGCGCTTACTGGCCCCCATCACATTGGTCGGGCGTACCGCCTTATCGGTCGAGACCATCACAAAGGTCTCCACGCCGATCGCATCAGCGGCATCGGCGACCAGACGCGTCCCCTGCACATTGTTATTCACCGCCTCGGCTGAATTCGACTCCATCATCGGTACATGTTTATAGGCCGCAGCATGAAATAGGACTTGGGGCATCTGCTCGTCGAAAATACCACAGACTCGCGAACGGTTACGCACGTCTCCGATGATCGGCACCAGATGAATCTGCGGAAAACGGCCAGACAACTCTTGCTCGATGTTAAACAGCGGCGTTTCGGCATTCTCGAACAGGATCAACTTCTCCGGTCCGTATCGTGCGACCTGTCGGCAGATCTCACTGCCGATACTGCCACCGGCCCCGGTAACCAGCACGCGCTTCCCCTGGATATAGCTACGGATCTGGGCCTCATCCAGGAGAATAGGCTCCCGCCCCAACAAATCTTCAAGATCAACTTCGCGCAACTGCTGCACCGAAACCCGCCCATTGATCAGATCTCCAACCCCTGGTAATATTTTAAACTTCACATTTGACAGATGACAGCGTTCAACAATGGCACGAACCTGCGATCCTGTTGCCGAGGGAATTGCAATAATAATTTCATCAACCCTATGCTCAAGAACTATTGTTTCAATATCCGCCTGCCGACCAAGAACCCTGAGCCCCTGAAACATCCCCTTCCGCTTCAAGGGATCATCATCGACAAAACCAACGACCTGCATATTCAAGCGTGGGTTCGAGCGTACTTCACGGGCAATCATCTGCCCAGCTTCACCAGCGCCAACAACCAATATCCGCGTTTCTCCCCCATCATTCCCATTCATCATAGGCAGAAAGCTCTCACGAAAGGCACGGGTCGCGAAGCGTATTCCTCCCATAAGCATGAAGCAGAAAACGCCATCAAGTAACAAGATTGAACGGGGTATTTGCTCAAGACGGTGGACGAAAACGGCATATCCGATAAAAATCAGCGAGGCAATCAGGTTCCCCTTGAGAATTTGCACCAGATCGGGCATCGACACGTAACGCCACCAACCCTTGAACAAGCCTATTCGCCAGAAGACCATCAGCTTGATCAACAACAACGCAGGTAACAGGATTATAATCTTCGGCCAATACGATTGGGGAATTGACAGGTCAAATCGAACCAAAAATGCTAAAAAAAAGGCACCAAGAATTAGCAGGGTTTTGTTTAAAACAATGAACAGTAAACGATTATTATAAATAGTCGATTTCATAACACCTGCCCCAATCAAAAATCATGAAGTTGCATCCTTTAAAACTTTCCTGATTGCAATACAGGTCTTCTCGATATCGGCTCGACTCAAGGTTGGATGGACCAGAAACATCAAAGATGTTTCACCAAGTTCCTTTGAAATCTGAAGCGGTTCTAAAGGTCCCAGCACATTATCACAAAAGGCCCTCTCGCGATAAATTTCACTACAGCTCCCTGAAAAGCAGGGGACGCCTTCAGCATTAATGGCTTCCATGATTCGATCCCTACCCCAACCATCCTTAAGTTGTTCGGGTCGAACAAAGGTGTAATATTTGTAATAACTGTGAAAAATCTCAGAAGATGGGACAGTCAAGCGTAGTGCCGACAACTCAGAAAGAGATTCGTTCAGCATCGCAGAATATTCGCGCCGCGATTCAACCCATTGCGGTAGGCGACGGAGTTGAATCCGGCCGATAGCACTCTGCATCTCGGTAAGCCGCCAGTTAGTGCCGAATGATTCATGCAACCAACGGAAGCCTGGTGGGTGTTCTCGATTATAGACCGCGTCATAACTCTTGCCATGGTCCTTAAAGGCCCAGGCTTTGTCCCACAGGGCAGGATTATTGGTGGTGAACATCCCCCCTTCGCCACCAGTGGTCATGATCTTGTCTTGGCAGAAGGAAAAAGCCGCCACATCCCCCAGCGAACCGACAGGTCGCCCCTTGTAGCAGGCACCGTGGGCCTGGGCGCAGTCCTCAATTACCTTGAGTTCGTATTCCGATGCAAGATCCATAATCGGGTCCATATCGCAGGCCCAACCCGCTAGATGGACGGCAATAATCGCCTTAGTACGGGGGGTAATAACGGCACGAATTGTCTCAGCGGTAATATTTTGGCTAACCGGATCCACATCGGCAATGACCGGCGTCGCACCGCGCATGACAATTGCGGAAGCGCTTGCGATGAAGGTGCGGCTCGTGGTCACAACCTCATCTCCGGGTCCGATATCCAAAGCCACCAGAGCCAACTCCAAGGCCACAGTGCCGTTGGCAAGAGCGATAGCATGTTTTACCCCACAGGCCGCAGAGAATTCAGTCTCGAATTCACGGCCCTCCTGACCAGTCCAGTAATTGACCTTATTGGAGAGGAGAACATTTTGAACGGTGTTAGCTTCTTCTTGAGTAAAGCTGGGCCATGGGGGGAAGTGGGTATTTAACATTATTTTAACAACTCATGCTTTCACAGTTTCGCGAGCAGGAATACCTGCTACCGTTACATTATCTGGAACATTCTTAACCACTGTCGCACCCGCAGCAATCGTAACGTTTTTCCCGATAGTGAGGTTAGGAATAACAGTAGCGCCAGAACAAACAAACGAATTACTATCGACACTAACCGATCCACAAAGAGTTGAACCCGGTGCCAAATGAACATTATCGCCAATGACACAATCATGATCAATACTGGCTCGCGTATTGACTATGACATTTCGTCCGATACAAGTATCGCTATTCACGACAGCAGTTGCCATCAACACCGAACCGGTTCCGACTGTGACACCACGACCTAAACAAACGGATGGATGCACTGCTGATATCAACTGAAAACCATTATCCTCCAGCCATAACGCAACAGTTGAGCGGATCTGATTATTACCAATAGCCACGATCCCACGGCTAGGCCGCACAGACATTGAGAGAAGATCATCTCTTCCCCCAAAGACAGGGTATCCAAAAAATCCTGTACCCTTCAATACAGAATTATCATCAACCAAAAAGGCAATTTCATAAATCCCAAGTCTTTCAATAATGTCAATGACAACCTTGGCATGCCCACTGGCACCAAAAACAAAAATCTTTATTTTATTCTCAGCCCCCATAACATACTCCTACTGTTGCTTCGTACCCATAAATTTATTGGCAGTAGCCTGCCCCTCTTGACTAATACCATCACGCTTAAAAACCTTAACAATCGTCATCACAAGAATCTTTAAATCGAGCCACAAAGACTGATTATCTACATACCAGACATCAAGTTTGAATTTTTCGCCCCAGCTGATGGAATTACGCCCGTTAACTTGCGCCCAGCCGGTAATTCCAGGGCGCACATCATGCCGACGCCGCTGTTCAGCCGTGTAGAGTGGTAAATATTCTGTCAACAGCGGACGCGGTCCGACCAGACTCATATCACCTCTGATCACATTAAGCAGCTCTGGCAATTCATCAAGGCTAGAACTTCGCAGGATCTTACCAAAGCGATTCAGACGCACGGCATCAGGCAGCAGCATACCACAACTGTCACGCTCATCTGTCATCGTACGGAATTTATACATGTTAAAAAGTTTGCCATCAAGTCCAGGACGGGTCTGACAAAATAATACCGGTGCCCCCAACCAGTTTCTGACCAGCAGAGCGACCAACAAAAGCAGTGGCGCGAAAACCACAAGAGCTGAGGCAGCGATAACCAGATCAAACAATCGCGTTAACTTAACCACCTTGACCGACCTCCTCCAATACACCTCTGAGTTGTACCGCCAACCTATCTCGGCTAAATACCTCATCGGCAGCTTTGGTCGCAGCATTGCAAGCACCTGCATAGCGCTGAGAATCGCTAACAAACTCGTCAATCATCTGAGCGGCCTGCGCTGCATCACGCGGCGGCAATACCAAACCAGCACCAGATTCCCGCAAAAAATCCGCCTGCCAGCCCTCATGATTGATAGCGATCGGCCGTTTAGCTGCGAACGCATCAAAAAACTTATTAGCAGAGTTGTTCCAAAGAGCCGGAATATCAACGACAAAGGACGTGGTGAGTGTAGCAGCAGCAAGTAAATCCGGTAATTTATTTTTCGCTACCGGGGGAACCATCCAAAAATTGATATCCAAAACATTTAATGATCGTGCAATCGTACGTACAGCATCGCAACATTTACCATCACCAACAACGACAAATTGAATCTGCTTATTGCGCAGCAACATTTGCGCAGCTATTTCCGCCAGGTAATCAACACCGTTGACCTGACCTAAGGTCCCAGCATAAATTACCCAGTTGCCACGCGGAATTACAGCATATTCCGCCTGAAAATTCTGTGCAGAAACAGCCTCAGAGCGGAACAGATCAACATCGGAGCTATTCGGGATAACCACTAATTTGCGATCATCGTAGCCGGCTGCCTTTACCCCTGCTGCCATCCCTGGCGACAATGCCACAATACGATCAGCATGATGATATGCAAAGCGCTCTAAAGATTTACTCAGCCAAATAAGCAGGCGGTTATTCAAAACCCCTAAGGCAATCGGCACATCAGGCCAAAGATCACGCACCTCAAAAACCATTTTACAACGCTGCCAGAACTTGGCAAAAACAGCGGGGAGAGCAATGGTTAAGGGAAGCCTTAACAACGTAGCTAAAAAAAGCCTGCAGTCGCCTGACAAACGAAAAACTATTAGTATAAGGCACATGCATAACCAGCAAATCTATCCCGCCTAGACTGAGCTGGTTAGTGCCAGGTTTAAACCGATAAGATTCCGGGAAAAAGGCGCTGGTCGTCAGCATCGTCACTCGGTGGCCAGCCTTAACCAGTCGCTTGGCCATCTCGTAGGAACGCGTTCCACCTGAGCCGTCAGGTGGAACAAAATATTGATGTAAATAGAGGATATGCATAATAAATTCAACGATCAGTGTGAAAGAACTTGAGTATAGAGCGAGTGCAACTTGTCAATTTCATGCTGCCAATTAAACTTATCGATCACCGCCTGCTTGCCAGCCGCGCCCATCTTCTCCGCGGTAGCAGGGTCCTCAATCAGCGCTGTAATTGCCGCTGCGATTGCCGTTGGCGAGTTTGGATCCACACAGATACCGCAGCGGTATTTTTCAACAACGTCGCGATAGAGAGGGAAATCTGAAACAATAACCGGCAAGCCCATGGCCATATACTCAAACATTTTGGTTGGGTAGGATTCCAGATAATTGGGGGTCGGCTGTAAAATCGCCAGGCCTATATGACACTGCGCGATCTTCTGCCATGCCTCTGTCGGGCACAGATAGCCAGCCAGCCGGATACCTTGCGCAATATGCGTTTCCATATTACGCAGATAGGCCTTCTGTTGCTCGCCACGCACAGGACCGATACACTCAAACTCAACTCGGTGGCCTGCTTTATGCGTAATCTCAAGGGCCTTAAAGGTAGCCAAACTACCCCTTTCTGCCGTAACTGCTCCGACATAACCAAGCGTAGGAACAGCAAACTTAGCTACGCTAGATTGCAGAAAACTCTCTGGATCCGGCATATTCAAAACATCCGCAGAATACTTCACCCCAGGGTAGTCACGTCGATAGGAGGTTTCGGCAAAAACTACCGGCAAGCGATATAAAAACAGTCGTTCCGCCCATTGAACCAACCGGGAAAGACCCTTGCGCAAGACCGGCCGCAACCAACTTTTGGTCAACAAAGCCTTAGGCAGATTTTCGTGCATGTCAAAGACAACCCGCCTGCCGGACAAGCGTAACAGTTGGGCACAAAACAACAATTCTGGATCATGGATATGATACAGGTCAGCCTTCTCTTTCAGAGCCCAGGAAAATACCTCGAAAGTTGTTTTAAACATTCGGGAGAATCTCTTCCTACCAGGCGTAACCGCGACAATCTTAACTCCATTGATCGATTCATTTACAACGTGCGGTGCAATCAGCGTAACCCGATGATCGCTTTTGACTAGTCCAATACATTCCTTATGGAAAATCCTGGTATCAAAAACCGGATGAACGGATGTCATATGCACAATTTTTAGTGACTTGTGGTTTGGCTTATTGAATGAAAATTCGTTTAGCTTCATAATCACCACTTGCAATAATTGCTAATATTATTGGCATAAGTTCCAAGGAACTAAAGACAAAGGCTGGAATCATATAGATTGAGGAACACACCATTATGGTGCTTACAAGCCTTCGATAATTGCTGCATCCACTTTTGTAATTTATAAGTTTTGGGACGACAAACATTAAAACAAAATACAAGGTGCCTAAAACTCCATAACTTCTTAACAAAAGCAACCATTCATTATCAACAGCGTGTGAGAACCCAGCGCGACTTAATGGTCCGGAACCCAGAATTGGGTTTTTTCAGAATAGGAGCAGTTTGTCCTGCGAGACTTCCAGCCTTACCTGCTAATTAGCTGTTAAAT
>JAAXQF010000518.1 GCA_012974435.1 Desulfuromonadales bacterium
GGCCACGACCAGCAGAGTGATGGCGACGGCGAGGGGGCCTGTTTGACCTCGGCCGCTGGTCGATTTGCTGTCATACCGGCAAAGACGCCGACATTGCCAAGCGGGTTCATCATTGAAAAGAGAGCGGCCATGAAACTGGCCAAGGCGGCTTCGGGGAGCATTATTACCTCAGTTTGAAGTAGTCGTTGTTAGAGGGAGCGCCCTAAACAACTGAATTCTTTAGTGATTAGATGGACAGAGTATAGCAAAGTAATTGGGAAACGCTATAAGGTCTGAACCGGCTGTTCGAGTTTCCAACCTTAACCAGACAATCATACCCTCGCATCCTCTTACTCGATTCCCTGGTTGGATGACTCCGTCCTTCGCAAAGACTGACCGTAAATCTGGAGCACCAGATAGCCAAATGCGTTTACAACATACAGGTAAAAGGCGACCACGGGGTTGAACCAGGCGATGGCGGCTACGACCAGGGAAGAGATGACACTAAACATTCCCCGCTTGTGAATTTGTTGAATGGTTGCGCGGTCGATGTCGGTGCGTACCAGTTGTCGACTGGAGGCATACCACCAGTTCACCCGGAGCGCGCAAGATGCAGTAGCGAGATTCAGACCGTAGATGATACCAGCGGCGCGGGTGTTATGATGCTCGCCGATGAGTTCAGAAGAAAAGGGGATTATTGACACAAAAAAAAGAAAAAACAGGTTCAGCCACAGTTGGGTTTCATTGATGCCCCGCAAGGCGTGATAGTACGAGTGGTGTCCTACCCAATAGACACTGATAATGGCGAAGCTGATCGTGAAGCTGACAAATCTAGGCCAGAGTTCAATGAGTGCTGCGTGGAGGTCTGCTGTTGACTTGGCCTCTAAAATCAAGGGGGTCATCAGCTGAAAAACCAGCAGGGTCAGAACAATGGCAAAGAGACCATCGCTCAGCGCCTCAAGGCGGGATTTGCTGATCGGGGTCGATGCTTGCTCTGCTGACATGGCACCTCTCTCAGGGAGCGCTGGCCAGATTCAGACCTAAAACTCGACCGTAAAGAGCGCGATGGGCCCATGGATATCGATTCTCACATCGACAGCACTTGTCTGAGCCCCCATCAGTCGCATCGCGCGGTAACCGGCCTGAATGTTCCAACCGACACCCCAGCCGCGGAATCGGTAACCGGCAAGTCCGCGCAGGTTCCAGGTCTCGTAGTTGTCATCAACGCCGAAGCCGCCGTAATCACCATCAAAGCGAAGGTTCCATTGCTCGGTTAAGTCCACGAAGGCGCGCATACCGAACACAGGTACGGTATTGGTAAGCGTAATGGTCCGGTCAGCTTTTGATGATTCGTAACGAATTGTGATATCAACCGGATCGTGTAAGTACCGAATCCCGGCGAAGGGCTCAAGCGTCAGCGTGGCCTCGGAGCCGAGCGCCCAGTGACCGAGTTCGTAGCTGATGCCTGCATCCAGGAGATATCCTTGATCATCATATTCAAGACTGAGATGGCCGCTATGAATGGTGTCAGAGATCTTGAACGCAAGCAGATGGGCGTAGGCGCCGAACGATCCTTTGCGAACCTCGACTTCGAACGGGATTTCGTAATCGAGGACATCGAGGAGCCAACCCAGGTTTTTATTGACCGTCTCTTTAGATTCGCCGTTGTCGGTTTGAAATCTTACTCTTGACGGTGCCCAGGCAGACAGTGAAATGTTGGTTCGCCAGGGACCTTCAAGGGTTGGTGCCATAAAGCCATCGGGATTTGGAACGGGGTGCACGGCCACTTCCGCAAGCGCTGACGGCGTAAAGGGAATGAGCAGAAAGGCCACCATAACAAAGGCCATAAACCCACCTTTTTGACAGCCTAGAAAGTCTGGATTTGAACGCATAAAATCTCCTTTAAACTGAGCATTTTAAAGCAATTGGAATGTGCACTTAACTCCACTACATACTAGATGTACTGGTTGTCAGGCTGGCAAATCAACGCTACTCGGGAAAAAGAAAGGTGATATTAAACTTGGCTGTCCACTCCGCTGTGGGGCCGGCGTCATTCTCAGGGTTATAATAGAGCGCCCCGAAAATCTTGACCGGTATTTTACCAAGCTTTGTAACCTTTCCCACCTGAGGTCCTAATGCCAACGTCCATTTATCTGTATTAAAGTCGTAGGTTTGAGGGACTTCCGGTGTGGCCACATACCAACCACCTTTAAAGTGCTTGGTGATGAACGGCTGGAGAGAAAGCTTACTCACATGCTGGCGGTCATCTGATCCCGCGTTGGAGTCGGCAAAGTCCCAGAGGTGAAATCCGAATAAGCCCCATTGGATGCTGGGGGTCTGCATGTTGATGTAGAGAGCGGACGGGCCGGCCTGCCACTTGCCGCTACCGACGAATTCGTTGTCTCCAGCGGTAGGGACCACGAGTGTTGGCCCGAAACCTACCTGCACGCCCTTGGTCTCGAGCTTCGGGGAGAATAAGCCTAAAAGGGTAAAGTCACCAAAACCACGTTTGCGATCTACAGGCCCGTCGAAGTCTGGTGTGGTGACATAAGGCAACGTTGACCGGGTAATTAACAGTGGCACCTTCTCCCACGGCAATTTAATGGGAATGACCGGCTGGAAAGTGGTCACATTGGAGTAACCGCTCGAATTGTGGTTGCTCGGGCTATAGGAATTCTGCACCTGGAACTGTATCAGATTGGCAATCGGATTGGTGGCCGCTTCAGCAAGGTTCTTGTGGCCACCGGTGGGGGGTTCTGCACGATGCGGCTGCTCATGGGGCGGCAGTTTCTTCTCCTCATCATGGTCCTCATGAGCCCAAACATGACCGGACGTAAAGCCTGCTAAAATGGTCGCTATGCATAGCCCGGTCAATCCCGTCCTTATCTCGGACAAACAATTCAGTCTTAATTTCATGGAACCTCCTTCAGTAATAATAATTGAGCGGGTTAATAAGTCAAACGCATCACACGAAGCATCTTCCCTGTTTCATTTCTTCAAAAAAATCTGATTCCAGTCTTTCTTCATATCGACGATGACCCAGCCTTCCGCAGCCGCTCGGTCGAGAGCCTTGTCGAGCGCACCGACGTGACTTTTACGATCATAGGCATACTCACGCTCCGCATCGGTGTGGTGAACAAACAGCCCCAATCGGCGACCGTCGCCGGCCATGGTGTATTCAACCATCTGTATATCGGCATCGGCATTGCCAAAGGCCAGGATCGGTCGACGGCCGATGTGTTGATAGATACCGACCGGTTTGCCAGCTTTATCATTGATGAAGTTTATTTTGGGTTGACGAACCAGCACCGGCTTGCCGTCTTTGACCTGGAATTCGGCAACGACGCTTGAACCCACGACCTGTTCAGGCGGGATGCCATAAAGTTTTTCGCTGATGGGGCGCATGAAGGCGATGCCGCCTCCGGAGACGATAAAGGTCTTAAAATCGTTCGCCCGCAAGAAGTCGAGTAATTCAAGCTGTGGTTGATAGATTAATTCTGTGTACGGGCGTTTGAACCTGGGTTGTTTGGTGGTCGCCAGCCAGTCAGATGCATCCTGTTCAAACTCAGCAGCGGTCATGCCGGAATGAGTCGCCATGACGATCTCCATCAGGCCTTTCATTCCCGAAGCGCCGACGGCTTTCATGTCGCCTTCCAACACCCCTTTGAAAGGCTGTGTGGTTTTCCACTCCGGGTGCTGCGGTGCGAGCGCCTTGACGCGATCAAAGGCGAAAAGAGCCTGGGTGTACATGGGGGATTCGACCCATAGCGTGCCGTCGTTGTCGAAGGTGGCGATGCGCTCGGCTGGTTCTACATATTGACCACCCTTCTCGTTTGTGACTTCCGCAACGAACTCCAGGATGGCCTTCTTCGCCGGTCCTTCGTTCCAAGACGGCATTGGGCCTTTTGCAAAAGCACTGGCTGGCACAAACATGATCAGCGACAGTGTCAGTAATACACGTACTATTCGTTGTAGACTCATTGAGTTTGTTTCCTTATTGTTTAATTGTAGTCGGAACAAACCACTTCTCAATAAAACGGGGCCCCTTTCGGAGCCCCTCAAGTTACACAGCGTGCGGTTCTGAGTCGCCTCAAGCGACGACCTCACCACATTACTTATGTGTCGGTATATCCTTAACGGCTGGATGCGCATTCTCCGCTGCTGGCAATTTGCCTTCAAACAGTTTGGTCGGAACAAAAGTCGGAACTTCCGCGCCAATGGTTGCCCCGCCTGGAATGATCGGCACGTTCGGGTATTTGGCAAATGTCTCGTTAAGCTGGTTCATAGCTACATTTACCAGTGCCAACGTCCATGCACTGTCGCCGCCCTGCCAGCGACCAGGCGAGGTCTGTACCGCTCCACTGCCCGATGTTGGTGCCGCTCCACCCATAAAACGGTCGTATTCTTCGCCCGGGTCCATCTTCAGGTTGTAGACCGAAGCCATACCGAGTGAAAAATTGGGTCCGAGCCAGGCGTCCTGAATCGAATAGTGGAACTTCCAGTCGTTAACGCGAATAGCACCGAGTTTAGTGGAGAGTATGAAGGCAAACATCTGACGCGGTTCTTTGTCGGTCTTGCGCATCAGATAGGCGCTTTGGTCAATGCCGTCAAAATAAATAGGCGCACCGTTTTCGTCCTGCCACTCACCGTGAGGCGGAGGTGTAAGCCCTGCCAAGCCAGCGGTGGTTGGCCAGATATCCTGGTGACTGATCATGGCATGCTCGACCTGGCCCGGTGCAAGACGTCCCGGCGCCCAGATGAAGGCAGGCACCCGGAAACCACCCTCGAACGGGGTGCCCTTGGCGCCGCGGAACGGCGTGTAGCCAGCATCCGGAGCGGCATCCAGCCATGGGCCATTGTCTGTGGTGTAAACGACAATGGTGTTTTTGTCGATACCCTGATCTCGCAGACTGTCCATGATCTGGCCAATGTAGCTATCAATCTCCATCACTGAGTCATAATAAATGCCCTGTTTCGACTTGCCTGCGAACTCCTTGGATGGATTGTTGGGCTGGTGGAACTTCATGAAGTTAATGTCCATAAAGAACGGCTTGTCATCCTTGGCGTGTTTCTTGATGTAAGCCAAAGCGTTCTTAGTCTGATCACCATCGATGGTGCCGAGACCATCGAAACCGAAGTGCTTGGTAACCCGTTTCGGCTTTTCACCGACTTTTCCTTCCCACTCACCGTCATTGACCATCTTGTTATAGGCGTCCATAAACTTTTTATTGTCACGCGGGAAACTCGGATGCAGATCCGCATTGGTGTAGGCGTAGATGCCGGCGTAGTAGGCGACGAAGTTCTTCATCTCGTCGTAGCCGTGATTGATCGGGTAGGACTCCTCGACATCGCCTAAGTGCCACTTGCCTGAAAAATAGGTCTGGTAGCCGTTGTCGCGATAGAATTCGGCGATGGTCCGATTCTCCTTGCGCAGCATATTCTTGGCACCTGGTCCGAGCGCAATGGTCAGGCCCGAGCGTATCGGTAAGCGCCCGGTCTGAATTGCGGCACGTCCGGGGGTGCAGAGCTTGCCTCCCCATACCAGTTGGTGAACCGCATCCCTTCCGCAGCCATCTGATCGAGAGCCGGGGTCTTGATGCCACGATCAAAGCCGTACGAGCCGGGATCACCCCAGCCCATGTCGTCGGTAATTATCAGAATTACATTCGGCTTGTCGGCCGCCAAGGCTGTGCCGCCGAAGATCAACAGTGACAACATGGTGATGATAAAAGAGCTATAGTGCTTTTTGTTTTTCATTATGATTTTCCTCTCACAGGATGTATTGATATTGCTTGTATATAAGTCAAAAAACGTCTATTTGTTATGAGCTTAGCACTGCATTTCAGGTTTGCAAGCTCCCCCCCCCCCAAAAAAAAACAGCGGCTATTCTTATGAAGAATTGACCGCTGTCGATAACTCGTATGGTTGGAGCTATTGAGTAAGTGTAGCTTTCCCCGTTTCAGTGCCACCTGAAACTTGACAAAAAAAGCCACCCGCAGTTGTGCAGATGGCTTGTAGCCTTCGTTCAACATTTCCCACTAAATTCTCATTCACCAAGCAACTGACACACCAGTTTTCATGTTCCAGAGGCGTGGTTTCTAGGACACCTCACGCAAATACGCCAACGAACGAACCTTTGCGGACTTCGACTTCGAACGTGACCTCGTAATCGATGACATCGAGGAGCCAACCCAGGTTTTTAAAGAGGGGCCCCTTTCAGAGCCCCTCAAGTCAGCTCAACGTAAACTACTGATGCGGCACCGCCTGAAGCATCTTGAAGGCCTGGCCGACCGTGAACGACCCCGGTTTCTGAGCAGGCGGGAACTCTTCGAAAGACTTCAGCATCGGCCCTATCACGTCCCCCATCGGGTAGAGAAGAAAGGCGCGATCCATATACCAGTCCCAATAGGTATTGGAAGTGACGACGGCAAACTCGTAGGGATCGGTGCGCAAGTTGTAAAAGTAAGGCATCCGCAAAGACCGGAATTCGCGCTGCCAAAGATCAAAAGTGCCGGGTGAATCCTGGACCATGAACTGGAGCTTCCAGTTGCCGTAGCGCAACCCAACCAAGTCACCTGCGTCGGAGAAGTAGAAGAACTCCTTGCGCGGCCCCTTCTTTTCCTTGCCGGTCAGATAGGGCAGGAAGTTGTAGCCATCCAGATGAACCTTGTAGGACCTTCCGTTCGCCTTGTGACCCTTAAGCAATTTCTCCTTAATGTCGGGAACGCCGACGGCGGCGAGCAGTGTTGGAGCCCAGTCGAGGCCTGAGTGGATCTCGTTAGAGACCGAGCCGGCCTCAATATGCCCGGGCCAGCGCACAAACTGTGGGACGCGGTAGGCACCCTCCCAGTTGGTGTTCTTCTCGCTGCGGAACTTCGTCGTGCCCGCATCTGGCCACGCATTGCGGTGTGGTCCATTGTCGGTGCTGTAAATCACGATGGTATTGTCGGCAAGGTTGAGTTCGTCTATCACGTCTAGGATCTGCCCTACATTTTTGTCATGGTCGATCATGGTGTCGTGATAGTAGCTCTGGAACTCACCGGCCTGACCCAAGCTCTCAGGCTTCGTGTGAGTCTTGAAGTGCATGTGGGTGTAGTTGATCCACGTGAAGAAGGGCTTGCCCGCTTTGGCCTGGCGCCTGATGAACTCCTCGGCCCTGTCGGCGAACTCATCATCGACGGTTTCCATCCGCTTTGACGTCAGCTGACCGGTGTCTTTACAAATCTGTTTGCCGATCTTGCCGAATCGCGGGTCTACCGTCGCGTCGTCCTTGTCGCTCGCTTTGCAATCCAGCACGCCGCGCGGGCCGTATTTTTTAAAGAATTCTGGATCCTTTGGATAATCCTCAAACTCGGGCTCTTCCGACGCGTCGAGGTGATATAGGGCGCCGAAGAACTCATCAAATCCATGGA
>JAAXQF010000035.1 GCA_012974435.1 Desulfuromonadales bacterium
GGACTTGATTCGGCTGTTGCGTTTACTGCTGTTATCGGCCCGTTGGTTGAGGTGCCCGCGTTGATCGGATTGGTCCATGTCGCCTTCTGGCTTCAGAAAAAGTTTTTTATCAAAGAGGCTTCAGCTGTAAACCTTTAACAATCTTATAAATCACGACTTCCGAGAAGAAAAACGACTTCTTATTGATAGAGACATTTAGGAAGCCTTTTCATCCACAAAACTATGTCCACCAGGGTTCAATCACCAAGGGGTCATTTTTGTTTTCATTTCCCTGTTGACATACCTGACTAAAAGAGTAAGATAATAATCACAGAACATCAGTTCTTCATTTTTACCTCCTAAAGAAAAACCCAAAACCCGTTGCCCCACAGTCCTCCTCCTGGCCTGTGGGGCTTTTTTTCTTACAAGTCAGTCATACAGACTAACAAAGTGGCCAAACGAAATTTCTTGCTTCACCTACAACCTTGTCTATAATAAGCGTTATGCAAATACAGCATAACGAAAAAATATCCGATCTAACAGGTGTCCTGCTCGCGGGAGGAAAAAGTCGCCGCATGGGACAGGACAAGGCGCACATAGAACTAAACGGCGGCACGATGTTCGAAAGAGCGCTAGCGTTGCTGCAACAGTTCTGCGCCAGAACCATCATCGCCGGAGACCGGCCTGACCTGGAACGTCCTAATCTTTCTTCTCTGCCTGACCTCTACCCAGGCAGCGCTCTCGGTGGCCTCTTTACCGGTCTGAAGGCATCAACAACCGAATGGATCCTCGTCGCCCCGTGCGACATGCCGTACCCTGATAAGCGAATTGTCGAGCGAATGCTGGAGAACCGTGACGGTTTCGATGCGGTGGTTCCACGCACGCCGGCAGGATATGAACCGGTCTTCGCCCTTTATAACAAGAACTGTTTGCCGCAGATGGAATCCATGCTCCGACAGCATCAGTTCCGCATCTACGATTTTTACCAGAGCATCAAGATACGCTATCTCGACCCACATGAACTGCCGGAAGGTTGGGAAAAGGCACTGATCAATATTAATACCCCTGAAGAGTTGGCCGGCATCAAGGAGGAGAAGGTGACCCCACCGGTTATTTCAATTGTTGCAAAGAGCGGAACCGGCAAAACCACCCTTTTAGAAAAACTGATTGCTGAAATGAAACAACGAGGCTACAAGGTAGGCGCCGTTAAGCACGATGCCCACAGTTTCAGTATTGATCATGAGGGGAAGGACTCCTGGCGTCTGACCCAGGCCGGAGCAGACACCATGCTGATTACCTCCCCGGGCAAGGTTGCCATGGTCAGACAGAATCCGCACGACGAGGAACCGGCTTTGACTGCAACAATCGAAAGGTACTGTGCTGATCTGGATATCGTTCTGACCGAAGGGTTCAAACGCAGTTCAATGCCGAAGATTGAAGTTCATCGGAGCGAACGCAGCGAGCGGTTGCTCTGTCGTGATGAAGAGCATGATCCGACCCTGATTGCAGTCGCCTCCGACATGGAACTCGAGCTTGATGTGCCCGTTTACAACATCAATGACGCCGTCGGAATCTGTAATCTGATCGTTGAGCGTTTTTTATCATGAACGATTTTCGAGTCCGTTCGAAGGTCTGGCTTGAATTTCGCGGTCAACCGTTTCTCGGCGACGGCCGTTACCGTTTATTGTCGGCTGTCGAACAAACCGGTTCTATCAATGCGGCGGCAAAGGAACTCGGGATTTCCTACCGCAAAGCATGGTCTCAACTGAACGCTATGGATGAGTATGCCCCGTTTCCACTACTTGAGAGACGAACCGGAGGAAAAGGTGGGGGGGCGACTCACCTTACCCAAGCCGCACGGGACCTGCTGCAAAACTTTGAAAAGCTGCGTGAGAGTGTTAATGCGAATGCAGATCTTCATTTTGAAGAGATTTTTCAGTCATGACCTGTGCCCGCAATCTTTTGATATCATTATTCATAGTCATTGTGGTTGGCATCGCACCGACGACAGCCGGCGAGCTTTCGGTCTTTGCCGCATCCTCCCTGACCGATGCTTTGAAAGAAATCGCCAAGAGCTACCAGACTGAGTACCCAGGCGAGCAGGTCCTGCTGAATTTTTCCGGCAGCCAGGCGTTGGCTACACAGATTGAACAGGGAGTACCGGTCGACCTGTTCATCTCCGCCAACCAGAAGGCGATGACAAGGTTACAGAACAAGGGGCTGGTGGAAGACTTTCGTCCTTTCCTATACAACCGGTTACTGCTGGTCACGCGCATTGACCTGCAGCCACCGATGACCAGGATTGAGGATCTTAGCCGCTCGGAGTTGCTTGTAATCATTGGCAATCGACAGGTTCCAGTAGGCAGTTATACTCGGCAGTTGTTGTCCAACCTGGCCGGTGATCCGGACTACGGCCCGGTGCTGGTTGAAAATATCGAGAACAATGTGGTCAGTGAAGAGAACAAGGTAAAGGCAATCGTCGCCAAACTTCTAATTGGTGAAGCCGATGCCGGCATCGTCTACCAGAGCGATTTCGTTCCGGACAGATTAATTGCCGTGTCACTGCCCCGGAAACACAACCCATTGGCGACCTATTTCCTGGCAAAAGTTGCCGGAGTTGAAAATCAAGCCGACAAATTCATCGCGTTGTTGGCCAGCCCTGAAGCAACACAGGTATTTGCCCGTCACGGTTTTCCCCTGGAGGGAGCAAATTGAAAAGGCCACGCCTATTTGATCTCTTTCTAGCCGTAAACGGTCTCCTGCTTGGTTTACTGATTCTGTTGCCGATTCTCGCCTTGCTGCTTGCAAGCAGCCCGATGGTAATCATGAAGTTACTGGTTGACCCGGAGGTTTTGACGGCACTCTGGATTACCCTCCTATCATCGTTTTGTGCTCTTCCCTTGATGTTTTTACTCGGCCTCCCTTCAGCCTACGGCCTGGCTCGTTGTCGCGGCCGATTGAGAAGGTCCCTGGAGGTTCTGTTGGAACTGCCGATGGTCATGCCTCCAGTGGTCGCCGGCTTGGCCCTGCTGCTAGCTTTTGGCCGCCGTGGCCTGCTCGGTGAGCTACTCTCCGACCTCGGCTTGCGGATTACCTTTACCCTGGGTGCGGTTGTCCTCGGTATTGTTTTTGTTGTTACCCCGTTTTTCGTTCGCCGCTGCACGGTCCTTTTCGATGGGGTCGATAAAAAGCTGGAAGAAGCAGCGCTGATTCTTGGGGCGACGCCGTGGCAGGCTTTCTTGTACGTGGCTTTACCTGTGGTCAGACGTGGCCTTTTTGCCGAGTTGATCATGGCCGTAGCACAGAGCGTTGGGCTATTCGGCGCTATTATTCTGTTTGCCGGCAACCTGCCTGGACGTACCCAGACTCTCTCCCTGGCAATCTACAGCTCTTTTGAATCCGACCCCCAACAGGCTTTCGCATTGGGTGCACTGCTCCTTCTGATTTCTCTCTTGCTGTTGGCTGCAGTCCACATGTTGGCACCTCGGGAGGGACGACTATGAGTGGGTTGAGTTGCGTAATCCATGCTCCTCTGGCTCACTTCAAACTGGATCTGGAGCTCTCCGTCGAACCCGGCATAACGATCCTCATCGGACCGAACGGAGCGGGCAAGAGTAGCGTTCTAAGGCTTCTTTCCGGACTCACTCAGCCGGCCTCAGGGCTGATCAAACTTGGAGAACGCACACTCTTTGATTCCGCAAGCGGGATCGATTTGCCTCCCGAACAACGACGTATCGGAATGGTGTTTCAGGAGCTGGCTCTTTTCCCTCATCTTAATGTCAGTGGCAACATCGGCTTTGGTATGAAGATCCGCGGCTCGGGACGAATGGAACGCCTGAAGCGCACCGCTCATCTACTCGAAATTCTCAACATTGCACACTTGGCCGAGCGCAGTGTCACCAGCCTTTCCGGGGGCGAGAGGCAAAAAGTCGCGCTGGCTCGCAGCCTCACCACAGATCCGGAACTGTTGCTGCTTGATGAACCGACAGCGGCCCTGGACTCGACTGCTCGCGGTGAGATCCGTAACTGGCTGCGATCCGTTCTGGTCAAGCTGAACATTCCGACCCTGTTGGTCACGCACGAGGTGGAAGATGTTGCCTATTTCAGGAAACGGGTTGCCGTTATTGAGCAGGGAAGGATTGTGCAACAGGGAAGTTTTCACCAACTCTTGCGCGAACCAGCCACTGAATTTGTCGCCCAGGTTGTCGGTGTCAACTATATTCCCGGCGAAGTTATGGAAACTGCCGGAAAGCAGGTTTTTCGCAGCAAAGGTGGTCTGACATTCATTGCTCCCTTCGAGCAGGTTAAACCGGGGCCTGCCTGCCTGACCATTTACCCTTGGGACATTGCCCTCTACCGGAACTTGCCGGAAGGAAGTCCGAGAAACCACCTCCACGGCAGGATCAAGGATGTCGTCCTGCGGGGTGACCGCGTTAGAATGACCTTGGTCGAAGAAGATAAACTGGTCGCTGAATTGAGCACCCGTGGTTATAAGGCGCTAGGCGAACCGCAACCCGGGGAACGGCTATGGGCTGTTTTCAAGGCCCGTGAATCCCGCATTGAAAACTTTCAGGAGTGATTTATGCTGACGTTTGATCAAGCCCTGCAGGTGCTCATAAACAATATACAACCGCTGGCGGCCCAGACCCTGCCGCTCATCGAGGCGCACGGACTGGTTCTGGCCTCTTCTGTTTCCGCACTTTGTGACATGCCACGCTGGGACAATTCAGCTATGGATGGTTTTGCCTTTGACTCGGAATCATTCGCAGGTTCAGGGACGCTGAAAATTACGGGGAGATCTTTCGCTGGACATCCCTACAATAGCCGCCTGCAAGTCGGAGAAGCCGTACAAATCACCACTGGTGCAATTTTACCGGAGGGCGCAGACAGTGTGGTTCCCTTGGAAGATACCGAATCTACGGGTGATCTACTTCTGGTTAATAAAAACGTAACCAGGGGCCAGCATGTCCGTTACCTGGGAGAAGAATTCCGGGCCGGGGAGGAACTCCTCCCGGCAGGGACTCGACTCAACGCTGGTGAAATCGGCCTGCTTGCTAGCGCCGGTGTTGTCCGGGTCGAGGTTGTCCCCAAGCCCAAGGTGGCGGTTTTTTCCACGGGCGACGAACTGGTCGAGCTTGGGCAGGAACCGGGGCCGGGTCAGATCGTTAACTCTAATCTTCAGTATCTCATTGCTCGGATTTCTGAATGTGGTTGCATCCCGATTCCATTGGGAATCGGGCACGATGACACCGGGGATCTTAACAAGTTGCTCGATCAGGGACTGGGGGCGGACCTACTTCTGTCTACCGGTGGAGTCTCAGTCGGTGAAAAGGATATGGTCCAGAAGACCCTGTTGGCGAGGGGATTTGAACGAAAGTTCTGGAAAGTGGCTATCAAGCCAGGAAAGCCCGTTCTTTTCGGCCTGCTCAACGACAAACCATTCCTGGGGCTCCCCGGCAATCCGGCTGCCACCGCGGCCACTTATGAGCTTTTTGTCTACCCCGCCCTGAGAAGGTTGGCC
>JAAXQF010000036.1 GCA_012974435.1 Desulfuromonadales bacterium
GGTATTTAGGAAGACAAAATTATGGCCACTAGGGTTAGATCCTTGGTGGCCTTTTCTTATATTGCAGGGTCAGTAAGAATTATACGATTTATCGAATTTGAACCATCCCAAACAATGCAGGAGGATTAATAAGAAGCCACCCCTCTGGCCTCAATTCATGACTGAGGTAAATTGACAGCGCCTTATTTGTGTAGGTTTATAAGAGTTGTCAGCATTCGGAAATGAAGGACGATTATCAATTGGTTTTGTTTGGATGGGAACAGAGCAAGTCGAGTCGCAGTTTGAGCCATTTGGCCCGGCTGGTTTTGGGGAGGTCTCTAAACATGGTGCTTTCCCAAGTGTGGTAGCAAGTAAGCAGGTGGACACGCATTTCCAAATCTTCGCCCTCAAAGCCCATTTCTGAAAGTGCCGAGCGAAAAAAATCGAGTCGTATTTGGTAAACCCGGTTAAGCATCTCCCAGGCAACAGGATCTTTCTCAGCAGAGGACCTCATCGGGAGCTCCAACCGAGTCAGGTTGTTCTCCAATATCATCTTCATGGTCAGGTATATTCGTTCCCTGGGACTGGCGTTTAGAATTTCATGGTTGGAAGTAACGACAGAGGTAAATTCCTGCTCCCAGTAAGTAATCATGGCTCTAACCAGCTCTTTCCTGTCCTTGAAATGCCAATAGAAACCGCTTTTGGAAATATTTAGTTCTCTGGCCAAGCGTTCAATCTTGACCTCATCAATGCCGGAGGATTCTAAAACATCAAGCGCCTTCTCCAGCCAATCCGCTTTACTCACACGCTCTCTCTTTACTTTTTTGGTCATCTTTTAGAACCCTCTAGGTTGACAGCTTTGATTATAAAGATAGGTTTTACTATACGGCACGTATTGTAACTCTTGCTGCCAATAGCTTAGCAAATAAAATAAAACGCGCATATCTATCTTTTCACCAGAACCAGAGGAGACGACATGAAAAAAACAAAACTGAGATTCACACAGGCCTTGATGAGCAAAGGGGTGTTATCGCTAGTCATTATGGTGGGGTTCGTAGGCACCTCATTTGCCGCCCAGTTCGATGCGCCGTACTACGAATTTCAGAAGAAACACGGCGCCGAGTGGGCCAAGGAAGACAAGGCAATCGATGCGAAACTCGCGGCGCTTGAGAAGAAGTTCGGCAAGAAACCAAATGTTGTCTACATCTTGACCGACGATATCGGCCACGGTGAGTTGGGCGTTCAAGGTGGCGGGGCATCACGCGGCGCACCGACACCACAACTCGATCGTATGGCACACGAAGGCATTATGCTCAATGGTTTCTACTCCGAACCTTCCTGCACGCCGACTCGTGTTGCCTTAATGACAGGGCGACATCCCGCTCGCACCGGTCTGACAGATGTCATCTTTCCTGGTAATCCCGCCGGTTTGTCCCCCGAAGAAGTCACCATTGCTGAAATATTGTCCGAGGCTGGCTATGTCACGGCGATGTTTGGAAAATGGCATCTTGGCGAGGGTGAAGAGACCTGGCCACACAACCAGGGGTTCGACGAAACGCTCTTTGGAGTGTACAACACCGCACCTTATGCGTGGAACACACCGGGCGACAAATTTTTCTGGAATAACAAGAGCACGCCGGAGTTCTTCACCCGATACAAGCTTAATGGGTTGATGGAGGCCAAGAAAGGCGGGAAGGCCATTGAGGTCGCACCACTTAATCTCGAGACGTTAGCGACCTTCGAGGAAAATACATTCAAACGGTCTATAGACTTTATCCAGCGAAACGCCAAGAGCGAGAAACCATTCTTCCTTTACTGGGCATCCAATTTTGTAAGCATGTTCGCCGTTCATCCAGACTGGGCCGGTAAGTCAGCACAGGGGACGAACTCCGGTGATCAGTTTATGGAGCATGATTATTATGTAGGGCAACTCCTCAGGACGATTGAGGAACTGGGAATCGCCGAGAACACCCTCGTGGTGTGGATGAGTGACAACGGCCCCATGTACGATTTCTTCCCCGAATCCTCGTCCAGCGCGTATACGGGCGGTAAAGGTGATGTGCTCGAGGGCGGCGTGCATGTGCCCGCTATTGCCTGGTGGCCCGGCATTATTGAACCTAATCAGATCAATGCGGGGCTCCTCCAAGTCACCGACATGTACACGACCGCAGCGAGGATCGGCGGCGCACTGGATCAACTGCCCAACGATCGAGTCATCGACGGCCTTGAGCAGAGCAGCTATTTGATGGCGGCCACTCCGAGTCGCCGTGAGTATATATTTCATTACTCCGGCGCCAACATTGGAGCCATTCGGGTAGGTCAATACAAGCGCCACCTGGCCGCAGCACACGGTGGGCTACCGGGCAAGGACTTCTACGACATCTATAAAGATCCGAAGGAGGAACATGGTGTCATGGCAGAGTTGCTTTGGGCATGGGTGCCGTTCGATGATTTTATTCGTAAACATAACGAACTGATCGAGAAATATCCGCATCGTAAACCATATAGAAGTGATATCGAAGAATAGGTGATGCCACATAACAGCTGATTAAGGAGAATCAGATGAAATCTTCAAAGATGGTGCTTATAGGTTTCGCTATCACATTTGCGGCGGTGTTTCTTTCTCCATGTGTACACATAGATGGTCGCGAAGGGAATGCGTTAGGGATTATAGGTGAAGCTAATGCAGCAGAGAAAATGGCTAAGCCTTCTCCGGTCAAGGCGCGGGCTCGCGATTTCTACTTCCCGAACAGTGAGGACCTGGGCCGGGATGAGATGCGGGTTATTGCCTGCGGCACTGGGATGCCGACGACCCGAGCGTCCCAAGCTGCGGCCTGCTTTCTGGTCGAACTTGGCAACGGCGACAAGTTTATCTTCGACATCGGCTCCGGGTCGGCTGAACGCATTTCATCCCTTCAGATCCCCTATGACTACCTAGACAAAATTTTCATCGGACACCTGCATGCGGATCATATCGGTTCACTGGCTGAAGTGTTTATCGGCGGGGCACTTATGGGGAGGCAGAAACCTCTTCGGGTTTGGGGCCCGAGCGGTAGCGTACCCGAACTCGGAACGGCGTATGCCATTCAAAAAATGAAGGAAATGTATACGTGGGACCTTGCCGGGCGCGTGGGGCTTGTCGACTTTCGTGGCTACGCAATTAAGGTCAGCGAATTCGATTATAAGGCCGAAAATGCCGTGATTTATAAGGATAACGGAGTAACGATCCGTTCATTCCCCGCGATCCATTCCCTTGATGGACCTGTCAGCTTCAGCCTCGAATGGAATGGGCTGAAATTCGTTTTTGGGTCTGACACTTATCCAAACAAATGGTTTAATGAGTACGCCAAAGACGCAGACCTTGTTGTGCATGAGTGCTTCGTCGCCGTTCCCGATCTTATCAAGAAGATGCGCTTCACACCAGAGCAGGCTTTATTGGTCGGCACACAAATCCACACCTCTCCGGAGGCTTTCGGCAAGGTCATGAGTATGATTAAACCGAGGCACGCTGTTGCGTATCATTTCTTCAAAGATTTTGATACGACTGCGGCGGTGAACGACCGTATTCGCAAGACATATGACGGGCCACTGAGCCTCGCTGAAGACTTCATGGTCTGGAACATCACCAAGGACGACATACGGGTACGGATGGCAGTCGTTGATGGCCACACCTGGGCACCGCCATTGGCGAGCAAGCCGGAAGTTGCACAGAAGGACGACAAGGGAAAATACAGCGAGGAGATGGACGTTCCGCTTGACAAGATGGGTTACTCTGACTTCATCAAGGGAGGCCGGTTGGCCGAAGTCGATGATGTGCTCCGCGAGACCTACAAGGAGGCCGGCGAGGCGCTTGGCAGGGAATTTGAGTACCCATCGAAGTAGATATATCAAGGGGCTGTCCTAGACCACTGGAAGATGTCTTAGGATAGCCCCTTTTTATAACTCACGATTCATAACGGAGGGGTCTCCACGCAAATGACTAGGGTAAAGTTTTTTCCAACATTGATAGGTATTCTCTTTCTTTTTTTGTTGTCCTCCGCAGTGCTGGCCGCTGAGGAAGGGGCAAGCTCTGGCGCAGCCGCATCTGACCCAACCGCTGCGGTGAATTATCAGGACGTGAGATACCGGTACTTTGATCTCGAAAGCGGCGACAAGAACAGCTTCGAGACTGAGGGCGCCTTTATGTTAAGTCCACGGTTGAAAATCACTAACGAGCTACGTTACGTGGAGACTGACAGTAGCGGAAAATCGGAGCAGGATTTTGAGCAGCTCAAGCTCAAAGCCATCTTGCTGACCAACGGTAAACCATTTGGTGTCAAGGCCAAGTATGCATTAGGGGTGGAATGGCAGAAAGACCTTGGCGACCTCAAAGAAGGTACTGGAACTGGTGCTGATGTCATCGCTCCTCTAGTCGGAATCGGTTGGGTGCCAGACGACAAGAACTTCATTATCACCCTATTGCAGTATTACCACTCATATGACACTGACAGCGCTCGTAAGGACGACATACGCGAAACCGGTCCCCGCCTGATCTGGATAAGAAGCATCCCGGACATTAAAGGGTGGTTCAAGGCTGACCTGAAGATGAGTATCAACCACGAAGACGATAATGATTTTAGCCAGACCTTGGAACTGCAACTGGGTAAAATGTTTTCGTCTAGTGTGGGTGCTTATGCAGAACTCTTGCTGGGTGACGACGTTTTGGATACCAACGCCTATGATATCGGTGGGGGGCTTGGTGTGCGGTTTATATATTGAATGATGTACCGATTTGAAACTTTTATAGGGCATAAAAAGGTCATCTGGAATCGGGTGGCCTTTCTGGTTTGTCAGTGGAAGTAAGGATTCTAGCCTTACTGTTTGCGAGAACATTCCCAGGTGGTTGGGAAGTTTGAATTAGTCACTGTTAGCTCATCATTCGACCGAAAGTACGTGTTGTATGTTGCCCCCTGCTGCTTGATGATGAACTTGTTCTCGCCTAAACGTAACCAACGATTGGACTTTACATTACTGAAGGTCGGTTCTTCCTGGAGGACGAGGCCGTCGTCAAAAAAAGAAACTTCGTAAGTGAAAACGTTATTGGTGCATTCCCAGGTGCCGATCAGAGGATCGACAGCATCAGCCGCGACAGTAAGAGTGATTAACGATAATGACAAGATAACGGTCAAAAGAGAAGTTAACAATATCTTCATAGTGATTCCTTCGTTCAACAGGATATTGGCTCTAGTGTTACAGATGGCCAATTGTATCATAAAATTTAATAGTCATTACTTGACCAAGCACGTCGTGACATTTAATCGTTTGAAGCAGGTTCCGATAAGCTGGCTGCCATCTCAAATGTCACGACTTACGAGAAGAAAAACGGCTTATTATTGATAGAGATATTTAGGAAGACAAAATTATGGCCACTAGGGTTAGATCCTTGGTGGCCTTTCCTATATGTCAGGGTCAGTAAGAATTATGCGTTTTGGCCAATCTGAAGCCTTAAAATTAATGTGAGAGGACAAATAAGAATTA
>JAAXQF010000368.1 GCA_012974435.1 Desulfuromonadales bacterium
CCTCGGCATTGCTATCCTGATCGGAATTTTTCTTTCTCTTGCCTTCGCCCGGAATATCCTGAATCGCATTCAGGTCCTCTCTGACAGCGCTGCGCGCATCACCGCCGGCGAGTTTGTGCCGCCTCCCGCTCCGGATAAGGTGCGCGATGAGCTTGACGGCCTCGCGGTTTCCATCAACCAGATGACGGATCAGTTGATCCGGGTGGTGGCTGCGGAAAAACTGCTCGAAGGTGCCGAAGAGGAACGTCGACGCATCGCCATGGATATCCATGATCAGACCCTGGCTGATTTGTCGGCTGTTCGCAGGGGCCTTGAAAATTTACAGCTAGAGGAAAGCAGCGGCAATGAGGCTGCATCGATAGAGGCCGATCTGCAGCGCGCAATGACCAACCTGAGGGATGTGATGGATAACCTTCACCCTCAGACACTCGACATCCTCGGCCTGCCTGCGGCAATTGAATCCTTGTTGGAAAAACGTTGTGTTTCACCAGGCGCTCCCGCGTATCATTTCCTGGCGAATGATGACGCTGCCACACTTAGCTTGCCACAACTGACCCAGGTGACCATTTACCGGATTCTGGTTGAGGCCATTAACAATGTGTTGCGGCACGCTCATGCCAGCCAACTGGAAGTTTCAATGACATTACGTGGCAAAGCCCTGGTGGTCGCCGTGGAAGACAACGGTCGCGGCTTCGACCATGCGCCCCAGTTGCCAACAACAGCAGGAGGCAGAGGCTTACACAACATTCAGGAGCGAGCCCGGGCCCTTGGAGCTCAGGCCACCTGGCGTAATTCACGTTTTTCTTCAGGCACACGGTTCGAACTGGTGCTGCCGCTCAGAGAAGAGTAAGGAGAAACCTCATGGCATCATATGCCCTGGTTATCGCTGAAGACAATCCCAAGGATTTTGAATTTCTCAAGCAGATGGTTGAGGACTGGGAGCAAGACTGCACGATTGAACATGCACCAAATGGCCTGGTCGCACTTGAACTGGCGCAAGATTATGATGAACCTCTGATCATCAGTGATATCCAGATGCCGCAGATGAATGGCGTAGAATTTGCCAAAGCACTCTGGGAACGTAAACCGAAAGCACGGATCGTCTTCTGGAGCCAGTTCAAAGACGAGTTGTACGTGCGTACTCTGGCCAAGATCGTACCGCCGGAAACCGTCTATGGTTATGTTCTTAAATCGAGCCCGCGCGATAAAATCTCGGCAGCTATGGGCACGGTTCTCTTTGAGGATCAGTGTTGGATCGACCCCGAAGTTCGCAAAGTTCAAGGACGTACCGGCCACAGTCAGACGGCACTCTCAGATATCGAGTACGAAGCCCTGCTCGACATTTCCATGGGTTTGACCGACAACCTTATCGCCCAGCGCCGTTACCTTTCCCGCCGCGGCGTGCAGAGCCGCCTGAATTCTCTCTATGGCAAGCTGAGCCTCGATCAGGAGCAGTTCCACAGCGACAAGGTTGGCGATGCCTTCAATCTGCGCAACCGCGCTGTTTCTGTCGCTTTGCGCCGAGGCCTGATCAATGCCTTCGAACTCGAGCACGAAGAAGAAGATCTGCAAGATTGGTTGAAGCGTTACAAGAGTGGACGGGATTAGCTGTATGCTGTAGGGCTATAAGCTGTAAGTAAAGCTAGGGACTGTCCCCGAATGGGGATTGTCCGTTTTCTGTTGGTAGAGTGGCACCGCTTTCCGTTGTAAAACCCCCGCGTTTGTGCTAGAAAATTGGTCATACCAAATACCTAGTGGAGAAAAGGCATGACCATTGTTCTTGAGCCGATCCGGCCGAAAAAAATTTCCGAAGAAATCGTCAGCCAAATTAAACAGCTGATCTCAAAAGGTGAACTCAAACCCGGTGATCGTATTCCTTCCGAGCGGGAGTTGGCGTCCATGCTGGGTGTCAGCAGGCCCTCTGTCCGGGAAGCGATTATGGTTCTCGAGGCGATGGGGTTTCTGGATTCGAGACAGGGTGGCGGAACTTTTGTCAAGGCGTTAACCGAAGGCAGCATCATGGATCCGCTTGCCAAGCTCGTGGAACAACGGGATCCGGAACTTTTGCGCTCTCTTGCCGAAGTGCGTATGGGCCTTGAGAGTTGGTCTGCTTATCTTGCAGGCAAAAGAGCCACGGCGAAGGATATTGCTGAATTACGTCGACTTTATTATGTCATGGAAAAGCAGGCGGCGAAGGGCGGCTGGGATTCAGAGGTCGACGCAGAATTTCACTACGCCATTACTGCAGCCAGTCACAATAGCCTGCAGATGCATGTGCTCGATTCAATCCATTCTCTCTTTCATACGACCATTCAGGTTGCCTTGATGGAGTTCTATCAGCAAGAAGGTCATGTTCAGTTATTGTTGACGCAGCATCGAGAGATCATGGAGGCGATTGCCGATCACCAGCCTGAATTGGCGAGGCAGAAGATGATGGAACACCTGTCCATGGTTGAAGAGAAGATGGCACAATTACTCAATGAAAAGGGCAAGTAACGCGGGACGAGGAACACGGAAATAAAAGATGAAAACAGAGGACATGAGAAAGCGGGGTCAGAATAAATTTCTGATCCCGCTTATCTTTGTGTTTTAAGTGTAGTGATCGGGACTTGATCAGACAGACAGTGTCTGGTTTTGTCCTACGACCCCCGCATACTAAATATCCTTAGGTAATGTAAGAATGAGTTTCAACAGAATTTATAGTAAGCCTACATGCTAGGCAATCAATCTTCTTATAAATCGTGACATTTGAGATAATAGCGCAGTCTGGTAGCGCACCTGCTTCGGGATCAGGGGGTCGCTGGTTCGAATCCATTCATCCCGATCAGTATTTACATGAGAGTGGCCCTCCCGGGGACGCTCCTCCTTTCGTTTTCCATCATTATCCGGACAATACGCAGCGACATCAGATTAGATAATAGAGCACTGGCAATGTCACAAAGGCTAATGCCATTCCTAAGCTAACTAATGCGGCAGCCAATTCAGGGAGCATTCCAGCGGCAATCGCCAATGCTCCTGCAGTAACCATCGGTGGCATTCCTGCCTCAAATATTGCGATATCTGCGGCTAAGCTATTCAGCCCCAACAGACGACATCCGAGCAGAGCAACTAGTGGTGCTATGATTAGCTTAATAGCTAATCCAAAACCAAGTGGTCGCAAGACAGCAGGACTCAGCCTGATTCGCAATTGAAAGCCAATAGCAGTCATTACCAACGGCGTTAACATCCCTGACAGATCCTGCAAACCATTAACGACAGGGTCTGGATAAGACCAGAATCGTAACAACAGCCCAACAAACAATGCCAAAGTCGGTGGGAACAAAAGGGCTCGCCTGGCAACTTCAGCTATATTGACGGCACCCTCACGGCCGAACATGGCCAAAACGATCGATCCGTAAACAGCGAAAATAAACATTGTTCCTATCTGGTCGTAAATAATTAAATATGGTATCCCATTTTCACCAAAAAATGCATTGACCATGGGCACCCCCATAAAGGAAGTGTTACCGATAGGTACGATCAGAAGAAGAACACCCGTTGTCTCTCGTGACCAGCGAAACCTCTTGCCTGCCACTAAAACCAAGACCGATGAGAGAGCCAGCATGGCCCAGGGGACAAGGGCAGGAACTATCATTTCGCTTGAGAATTCCAACTGTGGGACTTTAAGCAGAATCACTGCGGGCAACGCAACATAGAGAGCGAACATGTTGAGAACTTGGGCGGTTTGGTCCGGGAAGGCTTTTATCCTGCGGAACACAAGACCCAGCCCGATGAACAATGCAATTTGAATGAAATTTTCCATACAGTTTCAATTCCACGGGTACAGGTTGCCAACATTCGTTATCGCTTTGTGTGTAGCTCTTCCGGCTTCGGTTGAATGATCTTGCTTATTGAATCGATTGAATGTGTGAAGAACGGCCTTTCCAGGACCCGGTGATGTTTTTTCCCATCCAGAATTCGACGTAATCACTCGGGTTCTGGTTGATGCCGAGAAAAACAACCGGGGTCGAGGTCATGATGAATTTTGGCCCGAGGAGTTTCAGAGCATTGTCATCTCCCAGGATGACGAGGTCAGGTTTGAGCTCCTGATACTTTTGCCAGGTGAGGTCTGCCTGCTTTTGATAGAGGGATTTCGGCTGTCGTTTCGTGTCCATCTCGAAACTGACCAAGTTGTACCCTTTGCCAAAGGTTCCCCGGAGACCCTTCAGGTAACTTGCATCCCATTCATAACCGGAGTGGTAACTTTCAATGACCAGGATGGTCTTTTCGGCGGCAAAGACGTTGGTGGCAAAAAGCAAAAGCGCGAGGCAGCGCAGGCTTCTTTTCATGGGTTAACCTTCAGAGTGTTTCCCTCCAAGATTCATTACGACAAATAGTTCAGAACAATGATCGTCAGTTGTCATGCCGACCAATAGCGTCCGGAACATCAGCTGTCCGGTGTTGCCATCCCCAAGAGTTCGGTGATGTGCACGACTTCTTGTGACATGCCGGCCTGCTTCAGGCCCCAGGCCAGTTGCAGATGGCAGCCGGGATTGGCGGTGACCAGCAGGTCCGCTTCTGTCGCCTGGACATTCAACAGTTTGCGATCGAGAATCTGCTGGCTTTCGTCGGTGTACTTGAGGCTGAAAGTTGCGGCACTGCCGCAGCACCAGCTGGCTTCGTCGAGTTCGCGGTAGTCAATCCCGGGAATCGCCTTGATCAAATCACGCGGTTGTTTGCTGATCCCCTGGGCGTGACAGAGATGGCAGGGCTCATGATAGGTGACAATTTTCTCGACCCGTTGCAAGCCTTCCGACCTTAAACCCTGTTCAGCTAAAAATTCACTGACATCCTTGATTTTGCCTCGGAAAGCAGCCAACTTGTCATGCGCCCCCACCTCTTCAAGCAATTCTTCATACTCTTTCAAGGCCGCACCACAGCCGGCACAGTCGGTCACAATGGCATCGACATCAAGGGCCATGAACAGGTCGAGGTTGTGTTGGGCTATAAGCCGGGTGGTATCGCGGTCTCCCTCGGTCAAATGCGGCGCGCCGCAGCACTTTTGTTCTTTTGGCGTGACGACTTCGAAGCCCTGATGGGTCAGTACGCGTACGGTCTGTCGCGAGACTTCGGCATACATCAGGGTCATGATGCAACCGAGGAAAAAGCCCACCCTGCCGCGTTGTTCCCCCTGTGCCGGAACAACGTCCGGCAATTGCGGGCGCAGCGGCGGATGCAGTTCAGGGATCATCCGCTCAGCTTTGTCCACCCATTCTGGACCCAACTTGAGCAGGTGTGAGTGACGAACCAGCCACTGGATACCCAGCTTTTGGTAGAGCCTGGCCGGCAGCATTGAGGTCTCGAGCAGGCCGGGGTTGGGCAGCATCTTCTGCAGAATAAACTCACGGAAGGCTTTGCCGACATGCTTGAGCGGGAAAAACTGGTGAGACTGGCTGCGGCATATTTCCATGACTTCGCCGGC
>JAAXQF010000092.1 GCA_012974435.1 Desulfuromonadales bacterium
TCGACCGTCCGATAAGTTGCGCCACCCGATTTTGATTACTTCACAGTGGAGCAAATCTTAAATTCTTACAGACCCTGATAAATAAGAACGGCCAACCCGTATTTCGAGTTGGCCGTTTCTGTGTCTGATATGTCGTGAGTTGTGAGTCACTGGTACTATTTTGGCACAACTTATAAGAAAGGCCCAAGTCTGAAAACAGGTTGGGCCTTTAATCGTATTGGTTATGGTAAATTGCGACACATCTCAGGGACTATAGCCCTCAAGACGTTGGTGATTAACACATCATTCCCTGACGTAGGTATCGATGTCGGTCTCGTGTACCATGCCCATCAGGTGAGCGTATTCAGATTCAACTAATTGGTAATGCTGTTGAGCGGCATCTGCGTTCTTTAAAAAGACCGATTTGACTTGAGAGTCCGCAATCTTGTTTGCTATATCTCGCAATGATTTTACCAGAATCTGTGACTTGTCCATGGCCAGTTCTAGAGCATGGCGTTCGTCCATATCTTTCATCAAGGCTTTTTCTTTGTCATTCAACCAGTCGAGGTCTGTCTTCGGATCGACGGCCATAAAGGCCTCGAAGTCAGGTATGTCGGTCCCTTCGTAAATGTCATAAAACCTTTTGGCATGCTCCTCTTTTTCTGAGGCCAAGAGTTCAAAAGTCTTTTTTGCCCGCTCATCATTCATGTGCATTGACCCAAGGCGATAGAAGTCTCGGGCACACTTATCAACAAGTATTGAACGCTTAATAGCTTCTTGGATATCGACACTTTCGAACATAGGAGATCTCCTCAATCTTGCTTTTCGATAAAAGGCGACCCAGGTTGCTCCCCGCAAAAACCCCGAGACAGCAGAATAGCAACTATTCCCTTCTCCCCCTTGTTTTCATCGGTTCATGCCTTGCTAGCTACTCAATCAGTGTATCATGTTGATTTGTTCCGATGCTTTAACGGACTGAAAAATGGAGTCTTTTAAGTGTAACAAGAAAGCCCCAATCGGTCAGGCTAGGGCTTTGTGTGTTGGAAGTGGTGATTCATAAGAATTATTATTTGCCCATCTTTGAACCAGACCAATCCGAATATAGATACTCATAAAATGTTTTGTCGGCTATACTTGGAGGCGTATCTCCGCACTGAGCCAGAAAATCACGCGAGCCACGGATTCATTCTAATAAGCTTAGGAACTTTTCAAGGCAGAATTCTTAATGATACATATCGTGCCGATCTGACAATGATTCAGGAGCGCTTTTTCCTTAAATAGTCCAGGCTCCATGGCCCTCCACCCGCCGCTAAAAGATAGAGAAAAAGAAAGCAATACAGGGCGGCCAATTCACCTTTATTCACCACCGGCCAGAACCCTTTGGGGGCATGTGCCATAAAGTAGGCAACGGCCATCTGCCCTGAGAGAATAAAGGCGACCGGTCGAGTGAACAGTCCCAGGAGGATGAGCAGCCCACCGAAAAACTCCAACACCCCGGCTAATCCCATCAGTGAAAAAAGCTCGACTGCCGTCTTTGATGGGACGACGAGGACACCGAAGAGCTTTTGCGCGCCGTGCTGCATGAATAGGAAGGCTGTAACAATCCGTAAGATGCTGAGGAGACGCGGACACCATTTCGTGAAAATCATATCGAGATCTATCATATATCCACCATCCTTTATTTGCCGTAAAAGGGTTCAGCTGCATATCGGCACCTCTCCTCGCGATGATTGTTCAATCTCAAAAAAAAAGACCATCAATGACGAGGAAAAAAGCGTTTGTGAAAGGCACAATTTCATTTAAAGTCTATCCGATCCCCTTTGACTTTCCAGTGGGTGCGCGACCTTTTGGTGGAGCTATTACGCTCTAGTCTGTAGCGGGACGTGATGGCACGGTAGATCCATAGGTGATGTGTATGTGATGAGATGACCGGGCTGTTAAGAACTTTTCGTCCTTAGTTATAGGCTTTTCAATATGTTTAAGTTTGTCACTCGGGATTCCATCTCTGTGCTCTGCTGATTGACGGTCGGCAACCAACTCCCTGTGTACTGAATTGAGGGGTTTGTGGGCATCGCCGAAAAATAATGGCAATCTGAAGGCAAAAATTGTAAGTTTTGACAGGCGGGAAATGTCTTGGATTTTGTTCCGCATTGTTTTCGGGGCAAAAATCTGATTGGTTCTTAAGTTACTAAAGGCCTGAAAAGCAAGAATGGCCCACCCTTTTCGGGGTAGGCCATTCTCATGTCTGATATGTTGTGATTCACGAGACACGTCCTGAGTGGGTCAAGACTGCCTATGGTGTCTGAGGCGATTCAAAACGCGCTAGATTAGGATAAATTGAGAGGATGTCTTCCCAGCGCCGGGCATGGCAGGCGCAAAGAGCTATATCAAGCCATAAGACGGCTCCACAGGCCTCCTTTCAGCGAGAGGGGCATCCTCCACCTCCACCTCCACCCAGAAAGTGCTACCGCCTCCCGGTGTTTCTTCGACCCAGGCCCGACCGCCATAGAGGTGGGCAATTTTCTGTACCGTGGCAAGCCCGACCCCCGTCCCCGGAACTCTTTTCCCCGAGGTTCCCCGATAGAACACATCGAAGACACGGTTGCGCTCTTCTACCGAAATGCCTGAACCATGGTCGCGGACATAGAATCGCACCTGATCCCCACTTCGGTCTCCTCCGATTTCGATGGGATTGCCTTCCTGTCCCGCATAGTGAACGGCGTTGCAGATCAGGTTGTCAAAGATCTGGGCCAGGAAAGTTCTCGGGATGCGCAGATCAGGCAGGGATTTGACTGTGATCTCGACACCCTCGTCTGCGATCTGGAACGCCCGATCGTTAACAACCTGCTGTACCACATCCGATGTATTTACGGCCTCGGCCGGCCGGGCCGCTTTTCTTGTGGTGGCGTGGGCGAGCAGATCCTGCAGCAGGGCCGCCATTCTCATGCCCGCATCGACAATTTCGCCCAGGCAAGCGAAGGACTGCTCATCCAGCCGTTCCCGGCAGGTCCCCTGAAGCACCTCGGCATAGCCGATGATCGTCGTCAGGGGGGTGCGCAGGTCGTGGGAAACGGTGTAGACGAAGGCATCCAGTTCCCGGTTGGCCGCCTTGAGTTCCTGTTCCGCCTGCTTCCGATCGGTGATGTCGCGGATCGACTCAATGGCCCCGACAAGGCTCCCCTTTGGGTCGCGCAGCGGCGAGGCCTTGATCCACGCATAGCCCCCCTTGTTGCCGTTGAGGAACGGCATGAAGCGCTCGGCGAACAGCGTCTCCCCATGCTTCTCCACATAGTCATATGCTGCTGCCCCATCGGGGTCACTGACATCGATGAGGTCGATCAAGACCGGTTTCGGTTCTCCGTACAGAGCCGTGGCGTAGGCCTTGTTCCCCTTTCCGATGATCTCTTCCTTACCCACCCCGGTTTTCTCGGCCATGGCCCGGTTCCAGGCGACAACCTTTTTGTCCCGGTCGATCACGAAGGTGGCATCGGGCAGGAATTCGATGATGTCCTGCAACTGGCGGTGGGCCGCACGCAACTTCTCCTCGGTCCGTTTGCGCTCGGTGATGTCGATGCCCATGGCCCAGCGGGCGAAGCCGGGGATCGAAATTTCCGCGGAAATATTGGAAAAGGACAAGGTTCTTTTTTCGCCGTCTTTGCAGACGATGTCGATTTCCAAATCGCGGTAATTGGCCCCCACTTTTTCAAATGTTTTTACCAACCAGTTACGATACTCGAGGTCAGGCTGCAAGACCTCCAGGAATTGCCGGAAATCGACGAGCAGTTCCCTGTCGTATCCGGTCAACTCTTTCATTTCCTTGTTGACCCAGATGACGTCGCCTGTTTCGTCACGCCCCACAATCCCGATACCGGGCAGGTTGTCCAGCAGAGTCCCTAGTCTTTCCTCGCTTTCACGCAAGGCCTTCTCGGCCTGCTTGCGCTCCGTGACGTCGTGGACGATCGAATAAAGCAGGCCTTTGCCATGAACGGTAATCGGACCACTGTAGACCTCCACATCGCGTACTGTTCCGCTGGCAAGGCGGTGGCAAAAGTGAAAACAGCAGCACTGCTCCGAGCTTGCCTTTGCCATTTCCTGAAAAATTTGCTCTTTAGGCAGGATGTTGAGATCAGATATCTTCTTTTGGGTCAGTTCCTCTTTGCTGTAGCCATAGAAGGAACATGCGGCCGGGTTGGCATCCACGATGGCCGAAGTCACGGGATCTATCAAGAGCATGCTCGCGTGATTGTTCTCAAAAAGAGCATGATACCGTTGATCACACTCTCGTAGCTCCTCGTCGGCCCGTTTGCGATCGGTGATATCCCGAGCCACGGCAAAAGTCAGTCCTTCATCGGGTAGTGCGAAGGAACTCCATGAAACCCACCTGTATGTCCCGTCCTTGCACCGATAGCGGTTTTCGAAGCCATGCAGTTTTCGAGCAGACAAAATCTGAGCTGAGGCAGCCTTGGTGGCTTCATGATCATCAGGATGGACAAATTCTAGGTAGGGGCGACCGAGAAGTTCCTCCTCTGTCCACCCAAGGTTCTTCGTCCATGCTGGGTTTATTTGCTTAAAAGAACCGTCGATTTCCGCAACCGCTAGCATGTCGATTGAATGCTCAAACAGGAGATCGCGTTCTCCTTCGGCTTTTTCGCGATTGGCTATCTCGGCACTCAGTCGCTGATTGGCTGCAATAAGCGCTTCCTGCGCTTGCAGGCCCTCGACGATGCGCCCCCATTCGCGCAAGGCACGCTCGACTATCCGAGGCATGTCAGACAGGGTCGCCGCTGACTTGACTACATAGTCAAGCGCCCCAGCCTTTAGAGTCGCGACCTCCGCTCGCTCGTCCCCAGGGCTACTCATAATCACGATGGGAAAGGCGGTGCTTTCCTTGTCACCTGGTAATAGTTCTATCCCTTGACCATCGGGCAAAATTCTATTGATAATAGCCAGGTCAGGAATCGACATTTTCAAGCTGCTGCGTGCTTCCTCAAGACTATGTGCGCTGGTTATTTTTGCCTGCCAGGGTCCAGATTCAAGAGCCTCTCGAACAAGCGTGGCATCAGCCGCAGTGTCTTCAACTAGAAGGATTCGAACCGTATTTCTAAACATGATTTTACTAACCCCCTGAAGCCTACCAGTTATCCTGTAAAGCGCATGTTCAGTGATATTTGAAAAATATAAGCCAAATTCTCCCCATTTAATAGGCAAATCTTGAATCATCCCCGTAGGGGAGGCTTAAGTTCCGGCGGGTGCCAGGATAGTTATCGTGTTTAATCATATTTTGATGTGATGGATTGAACGTCCGATATGATGTGTTATTGAAAATTGAGGATCGCCAGGGGCCGAATGTTGGTCATTCTTACAGACCCTGTAAAGCGGCACACTTCGGCAGGGAGAGGTCATTGATCTCGAATATTGAGAATGCTGATATGTCCATAATCCCGCTTGATGCGTGTCTCTTAAGT
>JAAXQF010000101.1 GCA_012974435.1 Desulfuromonadales bacterium
GGGCCTGCCACTGACACACTTAAAAGTTCTCAGGAATCCTCTCATATTGATTTGATGCAGTCAAACTCACAGAAATGCGAGATTCTTACTGACCCTGATTTATAAGAAAGGCCACCAAGGATAGAACCCTGGTGGCCATAGTTTTGTCTTCCTAAATGTCTCTATCAAAAAGAAGACGGTTTTCTTCTCGGAAGTGGTTATTTATAAGAACATAGCGCACCTGCTTCGGGAGCAGGGGGCGCTGGTTCGCATCCAGTCGTCATGGCCAGTATTTACGTGAGAGCGACTATCTAGAACCATGCTCTTGTGTTCGCCTGTTTGGCTAGGTAAAGTTAACTATTGATCAAAAGTGAGGAAAGATGCCGACACCTCCTGTTGAAATCATCTTTTATCGCTGGCCAGGGGCCTGGGGCCCATTCAGGATCAAGATTCCCTGCGGAGAGTGCTCCCTGACCAAGGATGTCATCCGTGACACTCTACATAGTGAACTTGCCGACATCCCTGTCACTCTTCATTTGCATGATTGGCTGACCGAGTGGTGGCGACCTTTGCGCAAGGGTGGCTGGCATGCACCAATCGTTATGGTGGAAGGTTCTGTCATCAGTCAGGGCAACGCCCTGAACCGCGGCGTGTTGACCGAGGCCGTCATCGAACATCATGCCCGCCGTACTCCAGTCTCAGGTAATCATTTGTTCGGCAAGGAGACCTGTCCGCATTGTCATCGTGCCAGGAACTACCTGAATGATTCCGGCATGGCATTTACTTATCACAATGTGGTTAAAGACCCGCGTTCCCTATACGAAATGTTAGCGCGTGTCAAACCGCTGGTTGGGCCCAAGACACCAATCACGGTGCCACAAATATGGCTGGATGGCCACTATATTGGCGGCGCTGACCAACTAAGCGAAACGCTACATCGCCCAGTAGAGCCGAACCCGGAGCGTGGGCAATCCTCTTTGTCGCCAGTAGACCACACCAAGCATCACTAAGATGCCTACATTACAAAAAGGCCACCCGTTGCCAGGTGGCCATAATCATGTGGACTAAAGATCTTCTAAATACCTCTATCAACAAGAAGCTGTTTTCCTTCTCAGAAGTCGTGACATTTAAGAATCCAGAACAAGATTATAATTCAGTAAACTTATAATCTATCTGCTCAAATAAATCCGCGGGAAAAACATACAAAAACCGCAAAGATTTTAAGCCGGTATTTATTGTCCGATGTTCAACACCTACTTGGGGAAAAAATAGTTGTTCCGGGTCTGACCGAATAGTCGTTATTTGAGATAGTGACTACACCATAGCCAGACAGGATGTAGTAAGCCTCTGCATGATCATGACTATGCTAACGGAACTCACACGATTCTCCTGGTTCAATTTCTGCCAATCCTAGAACAATTTCGCTTGTAGGTGTGCGGTCTCCACTCAAAAGAGTCATCCAACGAACAGGACCTGTAATCTTGTGGTTGCTGGATTCAAACTTACACTCTTCTTCGTGAACAACTAAAGGTTCTCTAGGTTTCATTGCGTAAATCCTCCTTCCACAAACTTTGTCCGCATGTCGACCAGTCTATGCCAGGGCAATATCTGCAACTTTAATTGACATATGGCGTTGGTCAAATGAAGTGTTCTCTTGACGCTTGGCCACTTCAAGATAAAGTTTAAGGTGACCTCGCACAGGAGTTGCAGATGAAGAAAAACATCTTTGTCATTGCCCTAGATAAGTTTACCAACAAGCTTTTCGACACAATCCACCATGCCGACAATTATCAGTATCATGCTCTACTCCCTCCAGAAAAGATTATCTCCGCCCCCAACTATGCGATGCCCGAACTTATAGACGAAGCACGTTTGAGGCTTGCAAGTTTTGGCGGTTCAGTTGATGCCATTGTCTCTTATTGGGATTTCCCGGCAACTCTTATGCTACCGATCCTGCGCCAGTCAGCAGGATTACCAACAACTTCCATCGAAAGCATCTTGCGCTGTGAACATAAGTATTGGAGTCGTACGGTACAACGCGAAGTAGCACAGGAGATGATCCCCAGAGTTGTTCCTTTCAATCCTTTCGACGAAGAGCCTTTGAATCAGATCGACCTCGACTTCCCTTTCTGGATAAAGCCTGTTAAGGCACACTCCTCCATTCTGGGTTTTAACATCGAAAACAGGGCTGATTTCTATGCTGCAATTCCAAAAATCAGGGAGCGCATTGGTCGCTTCTCTGACCCTTTCAATGATATTTTCCAAAAGGCTGACACACCATCGAAGATAGCTCCGATCAATGGTAATTACTGCCTCGCTGAGGAGATTATTTCAGCAAAGGATCAGTGCACACTTGAAGGGTACGTATTCAATGGGAAAACCACAGTTTATGGTGTAGTCGACTCGTTGCGCGAAGAAAATTCATCAAGCTTTAGTCGTTACCACTACCCCTCCCGTCTGCCCAAAGAAGTTCTGGCACGAATGACTGATGTCACTGTCCGCGTCATGCAACGGACCAAGCTCAATAACGAACCGTTTAATATCGAATTTTTTCATGAACCCGAGACCGGGCGTATTTCCCTGCTTGAGATCAACCCACGTATTTCAAAGTCACACTGTCCTCTCTTTTACTTTGTTGAAGGGGCATCGCATCAGGAGGTTATGGTTGAATTGGGCCTTGGCAAGAAACCCGAATACCCACAGGGGAAAGGGCGTTATCCAATGGCGACCAAGTTCATGGTGCGTCGATACAGTGGAGATGCAATAGTGCGACGTGTTCCTCGTCGCGATGAGATCGAAGAGTTGCAGAAAGAAGTCGATGGAGTTCTGGTTATGGTCTGGGTCAAGGAGGGCGATAGGCTTTCTAACTTTGTCGATACTGACAGCTATAGCTTTGAGTATGCCAACATTTTTATCGGCGGAGAAAGTGAAGAGGAGTTGGTGAAGAAATATCAACAATGCATAAAACGACTTCCTTTTGAATTTGAATCTGTGACTAAACTGGAGCCTTAGATGCAGTACATTGAATCTTTTCCCTGTGAGGTTAATACGATCGAGAATGTCTGGATCCCCATGTCAGACGGCATCCGCCTTGCTGGACGCCTGTGGCTGCCAGAAGGTGCTGAAAGTGAGGCTGTACCAGCAATTCTCGAATACATTCCATATCGTAAACGTGATTTCACGCGTCTGCGTGACACAAACCAACATCACTATTATGCCGGGCACGGTTATGCTGCACTGCGTGTCGACCTACGAGGTAGTGGAGATTCGGAAGGGTTGTTGAAAGATGAATATCTTGAACAAGAGTTGTCAGACGGCGAGGAAATCATTTCATGGTTGGCAAAACAACCTTGGTGTAACGGCAACGTCGGCATCATTGGCATCTCTTGGGGTGGCTTTAATGGCCTGCAAATTGCGGCAAGACAACCGCCCGCACTGAAGGCTGTTATCAGTGTGGCTTCCACTGATGATCGGTACGCTGATGATGTCCACTACATGGGTGGTTGTCTACTGGGCGACAACTTGTCGTGGGCAAGCGTCATGTTCGCGTACAATTCGATGCCACCCGATCCGGAAATTGTTGGTGATGCTTGGCGCGACATGTGGTTTGAACGTCTTGAAAAGAGTGGCCTCTGGCTTGATACCTGGCTACGCCATCAGCAGCGTGACGATTACTGGAAGCACGGTTCAATCTGTGAAGACTTTAGCGCCATCAAAGTACCAGTGATGACAGTCAGTGGTTGGGCAGACGGTTACACAAATGCGGTGTTCCGACTTCTGGAACGTCTGGACTGTCCCCGCCTTGGATTAGTCGGCCCATGGAGCCACCGTTACCCTCACGATGGTATTCCAGGCCCCGCCATCGGCTTTCTGCAAGAAGTTGTGAGGTGGTGGGATTACTGGTTGAAAGGGGTAGACAATGGCATCATGAAGGAACCGATGCTACGTGCCTACATGCTAGACAGCGTGCCACCAACTACTAGCTACAAGATACGTCCAGGGAGGTGGGTGAGTGAGCTAGAATGGCCCTCGCAAAGCATCAAGCCAGAACCATATACTCTTGGCTGGCGAGGCATAATTCCGGGCTTCGGTCATTCCCCGGAAGTTTTTGAAACGATTCAGTCTCCGTTGAGTGTTGGGCTGTTTGCCGGCAAATGGTGCTCATACAGCGCAACCCCTGACTTGCCACATGATCAACGACAGGAAGACGGCGGCGCGCTTGTCTTTGATAGCGAACCACTGAAAGAAACCATGGAGATTCTTGGGCAACCGGTGGTCGAACTCGTTCTCTCTGCTGATAAGCCAGTGGCTATGGTTGCCGTTCGCCTGTCTGATATTGCCCCGGATGACAAGGTAACAAGAGTCACTTACGGCATCCTGAATCTGTGCCATCGTGACAACCACGAAAACCCCGATTTGCTTCAACCAGAACAGCAATACCGGGTACAGGTCAAATTAAATGATATTGCCCAAACATTCCCTGCCGGTCATCGATTCCGTGTTGCCGTTTCTACATCATACTGGCCGTTAGCATGGCCACCCCCACAGCCGGTTCGTTTGACAATCTTGACTGGAGCCAGCCAGGTGATTATGCCCGTACGTGTAGCACAATTTGATAACCAGGCCCGCCCATTTAAAGAGCCCGAAGCAGCACGGCCACCTGAGACCCAACAGCTTGGCACTACGAAACGAAACTGGCGTGTGATTCGTGACCTCGAGGAAGACCTTTCTACGCTGGAGGTTGTGAAAGACGAAGGCAAAGTGCACATCTACGAAATCGACCTCATGATGGAGAAATACGTTCTGGAACGTTATACTTACAAGGGGGATGATTTTAGTTCTGCTTGCGGAGAAGTTCTCACTAAGCGGGGCTTGAGTCGCGGAGACTGGAAGATAGAAACAGTAACTCGAACAGTTATGCACTCCGATGCGGAAAACTTTTACCTGCGTGCAGACCTCGATGCTTATGAATCGGGCTTTCGTGTTTATTGTAAAAGTTGGGATAAAATCATACCGCGCAAATTTGTTTAGAAACATATCTCCCATATAACAATTTGCTTAACTACCGAAACCTTGAAGTTTTAAGAATGGATTCTTTGGTGTAGCGGGTGGCTGCAGATGGAGGAAACAGAGTTCTTATAAATCCTACTGCATTGATTAGTGTGTGTGAAATTGGCAAGATTGTGAAATTCTTATTACCCCTGACATATAAGAAATGGCCACTCGGAATTGATCCAGGTGGCCATCGTTTTGTGAATTAAAGTGCTTCCTAAATGTCTCTATCAATAAGAAGCCGTTTTTCTTCTCGGAAGTCGTGATATGTAGGAATTGTGACAGGGAAATGGCTCGAAGTTTTAGGGTAGATGTACATCCTCGACCTCCACCCAGAAGGTGCAACCTCCACCGGGCGTTTCCTCGACCCAAGCCCTCCCTCCATAGTTGCGAGCGATTTTATATAC
>JAAXQF010000270.1 GCA_012974435.1 Desulfuromonadales bacterium
GAGATGTGTATAAGAGACAGCAATAATTAAACGCCTGATAACTACCGGCGCCAAACAGGCTCACAGGGAGCAGCCACAGGTAGGGCCGCAGCCCTGGTAGGTTGGCAAACTGCGTGAACAAATCACCAAACAACACGACAAGTAATCCAGAGACACAGGATAGAACAAACAGAATAAGCAGTGCCAACCTGAGTAAGGCACCTGCAGTCTGGTCATCCTTCGGCAGCGGGATGGCCAGCTCATAACGCAGTGAAGCAACAACCAACAGAATCGACAACAGGGAGACATAGCCGCCGAAAACCGCAAAGTCTGCTGGCGTATAGATCCGAGTAAGTAAAGGGGATGCAATAACCCCTAGCCCCTGAGCCAACGCAGTGCCCCCAGCCAACATAAGGATGCTGCGAAAAAAACGGCTCTGCGGGATCAGGGCGATGATTTTATCAAACAGCTGAGCCATGCATCAACCCCGTTGATCTAGCTACAGGCACCAGTAAACCAACCCGGCCTGCTCTACCTCGACTTGATTCAACACCCCTTTAACATCGACTACCACCCCGCAACCATTGCCATGCCGACAGAGTTCTACCAGTCGCGCCGGGGTAATTTCATTATAGGCCTGATGCGAAACCGCATAGATTACCGCATCAACCGCATCCACCTGGACCAGATCGACCAGTTCAAGGCCGTACTCCTGTTGGGTTTCATCCGGACAGGCCATAGGATCGTGCACCAGCACCTCAGCACCGTACTCCTTGAGCTCACGAATAATGTCGATCACCTTGCTATTGCGGATATCCGGCACGTCCTCCTTAAAGGTCAGACCCAGAACCAGAATCCGCGCGCCCTTGACTGCCTTGCCCGCCTGAATCAGCTTCTTGACCGTCTGTTCAGCCACATACTTGCCCATGCCGTCATTGATTCGCCGACCGGCAAGAATTACCTGCGGGTGGTAGCCGACCGACTCGGCCTTGTGGGTAAGGTAGTACGGGTCAACGCCGATGCAGTGACCACCGACCAGACCGGGGGTAAACTTAAGAAAGTTCCACTTAGTGCCGGCCGCTGCCAGAACATCACTGGTAGGGATATCCAGCCGGTCGAAGATCAGCGCCAGTTCGTTCATCAGCGCGATATTAAGATCACGCTGAGTATTTTCAATCACCTTGGCCGCTTCAGCCACCTTGATCGATGAAGCCCGATGCACCCCGGCAGTAACCACCAGCTCATAAACTCCGGCAACTGTCTCCAGGGTTTCGGCATCCTGTCCGGAAACCACCTTGACGATCTTGTCGATGGTGTGAACCTTGTCGCCGGGATTAATCCGCTCGGGAGAATAGCCGACCTTGAAATCTCTGCCGCACTTAAGGCCCGATTCCGCCTCCAGAATCGGCACACAGATCTCCTCGGTCACCCCCGGATAGACTGTAGACTCATAGACGACGATACTCCCCTTGGTCAAGTTCTGCCCGATGCTGCGCGAAGCACCTTCCACCGGACCTAGATCAGGTTTTTTAGCGCCATCGATCGGTGTCGGCACGGTCACGACAATAAACGATGCTCGTTGCAGCAGGCTTGGATCACAAGTGTATTGAATCTGTGCTGCCGCAACTTCAGCCGCAGACAGTTCGCCGGTGGCATCAAAGCCAGCTTTTAACTCGGCAATCTTTTTACTGCTGATATCCAGGCCGATGACTTCAGTTTTGTGGCTGAACGCTGCCGCCAACGGCAGGCCGACATAACCTAGGCCAACTATGGCAATTTTTGCCTGTTTTTTACTAATTTGTTCTAGCGTAACCAAAATCGTCCTCCACTTAAAATCACAGACCGCAATAACAATCCATGCTATTTTGTCCCCGCAACCTGTAGCAATCAAACTGCCGGAACAGGCAGCTTACACCGGTTCCGTTGCCATGCGCTGGCGAACGTAGCCTATCAGCTCGACAAACAGCGCCAAAAACAGACCGCCCATAATTCCGCAAAGCCCCGACAGAATTAATATGATCTTCTTGCCGGTGCCGGTCGGCTTCAGCGAACGTACCGCAACCCCTAAGGTCCGGGTCTCCTGCAGATTGGCGAGCTTATTGTCGATCGACAGGACAACATTGCGTTGCGTCTCCTGCTCACGCTCCAGGATAACCCGTTGCTTGACCAGTTGCCCCTGTAGGAGGCCAATTTTATCCTGTTGCACGGTTCTGGCCCGGCTATTTTCTGCTATCGATTTTAGCGATACCGCTTTTTCATCTTCCAGGGTGATGACCAAGCGCTCTTGCAGTTCCGACAAACGCTTTTCATTCTGCTCAATCTGATTGCTGATCATCAATAAGGTCATCGCCTGGGCCTCATTGACTGCCTCGGCGGTCGCTTTGGGCCGCTCGGCGTGTATTCTGGCCAGATTCTGCTCTACAGCGGTAATCTGCTGGCGCAACAACGCCTGGGTATCATTCAAACGCTTGGTTTGCGAAATAAGAAACTGCTTTTCATCATCAAGACTGACCAAAACATTTTTTTCAGTTTCAATCTCAATTAAAAATTCCTTCTCTGCCTGGGAATAAATGCGCGGATCTTCGAGGTCTTGTAAAACAATTTTTTCCTGCGCCGCCATCAGTTCATACTCACGCCGGGGCACATCAATAATCCGCAGGTGATCTTCCATAAAAGGCTTGACAAGCAAGTCATGCAATGCAAGATAATCAGCGGCCATATCTGCAGGGCCTTGACTGGTCAGAACGATTAGATTACTTTTTTCCGGCAGCCTACCCTTGACGGCAAACTTAACATCAGGCTTGGCTTTTGCCATCTCCATCAAGCCGAGTGGAATGTAGCCCTCCTGCAGCTTGATCAGCGCAGCATCAGGCGGCTCGATGGAACGACTGACGATACCGGTGCCACTATTGGCCAGGGTGTTGCCAATTTCGATAAAGGTCGAATAGCTGTATTTGGCCGGAGTCAAAAAGGCGTAAGCCACGCCAACAACAACGCAGAGAAAACCGAACCCAACGATCAGGTATTTACGTCTCCAGAGGATCAGCCATAGCTTGAAAAGATCCATCTCATCGGCTTGAGTTACGACTGATCCTGCCACTACAGTTCTATTTTCTTGTTCCATATTTTTTAAATCCTAACGCACAATTTCAAAACGGAATACCCGACAACAACACTGATTTGCCCAAGCCAATAAAACCATTAGGCTGAAATCAACTAATTACTTTACACAAAACCAGTCGTCATTGCCATAAAATTGAGCCTGCAGTCGCCAAAAGAAGCAGAAGATGATACCCATTGGTCTACCCGAAAAAGTCGACACCAGCTAATCCCAGGAGGATTACATTTATTGAGCAGGCGTTTTCTTAACGAATGGTGAGTTACACACAACCGACCACTTGAAGACATGGGAGTTTGGAGCGGGAAGCTCAACAAGAAAAAGGGCTCAAAAGGGGACAGATTTATTTATTAGTCATTCGAGATCGCCCTGCCCTCGCAATTCAACTCTCTTGCAACATCACGCTTCAATCTGATCGACAAAAGTCACCCCACCGGTTAACTGACCACGCAATACCGCCTATTAAATGGGTTCGCGCGCTTGCCCAGAAGTTGCCGCAGACAAAAACCCCAAGTGATTCCGCTGACGTTGCGATACAGAATCGGCAAGCGCAAGCGAGAGAGGGTCAAAATCGAGCCAGTCAAACTGCTTACCCGAAACTTTGGATCGACAACTAAACCACGCATAACCACCAGGCACTATACATACCCCAGCAGCCACCGGTTTCATCTCAACATACCGGCAGCAGGCCAGCAAATAATTATCACTGCCAACAGGACTCGACCTAACCCGCCCTTCCCATAGGGCACCATTACGCCCCTCAACCCGGCTAACAAAGCGCGCCTGTCTTCCAGCAAGGCGCTACATCAACCTCCCAAGGCTTTCCGGATCATCACCCGGGTCAACCACCAGGTGAACGTAATTTGTCATCAAGCAAAATGCATAGATCCTGCGGTGGTATAGATCTTTAAACTCAGCCAGACTATCAAGACAGTAATGATAATCATCCTTAGCGGCAAACATAGCTTAACGATTATGGCCGCGCTGAATAACGTGGCGTGGATAATTTGGCATGACGATTCGGGCGATACGTGGCATCCCCCTACATACCATTAAAACCTGAAAAATGAATCACCCCGCAGCAAGCTACAGGGTATTAAGAGCTCACAACCTGTACTAAGTCACGCAGCTAGCTGCGGGGAATTAGACCCGAGCAAAGACTATTAAATAAATCTGTCCTCTCTTTCTCCTCAGAGTGACGAGTGACTCGCTACCAGTTACCTGCGGCCACGGGCTATTGGACATAAAAAAAAGGCGGGTGACCAAATTGGCCACCCGCCTTTTACTGTATCTGATAAATCAGACGTTCAACTCAGAAGAGTTGAAGCTTTCCCTACTGCAGAGGCAGTGTACGGGAGAATCCAGTGTCGATACGATACTGATAACCATCAGCAACGATATCGGTAGCTGGTACAGTCAGGGTGAAGACTGCGGCGTACTTGGTGTTGTCCTCAGCCCATAGACCAGCAGCGATTGCTTGCGTCTCAAGCTCGGCTGCAGTGTAGATAGCTGCATTACCAGCAGCAAGCTGACCGATTGGCATGGAAACTACAACAGCAGAACCGTCTTCTGGGTACATAGTTACGAACACGTCTGCATCACGGGAACCGATGTTAGCGATACGCAGGTTACCACGATAGCCTTCAGTTTCGACGAAGTAAGGTACGGTAACCTGAGCGCCGTTACGCAGCACGTTGTATACCGTAGCATCAGTTGCAACTGCAGTTGAGTTCCAGTCAGCGGCAGATGCGAGCACTGCGGCACTGAGAGTAAACTCACGGGATGCCTGTGCGGTTGTACTATCAACAGTAAAACCGAAGTTCAGAGCAACCAAACCAGCAGCTTGGACGAGTGCATAAGCTTCAGTCTCGTCAGCATTAATGGAAAACACACCAGGTGCAGCAGGTGCAGCAGCAACGCCAGCAGCAGTTGCGCCATTAGCGTTACCAGCAACAGCAAAATCAACAGATAGGATACCAGTGAAATCACCCTTGAGGGTCAACATGATTTCATCATCATTGATAGCAAGTGCATTAACTGAAGCAGCGGCATCATTGAAGAGCTCAAGACTAACAGCGTTAGCAGCCGATTTGTCAGTATCAATACCGGTGTTAACAGTTGGATCCAGAAACAGGGTATAAGGTGCAGCAACGCCTGTGGCAGCATCAACTGCAAGAACGTTAGCAGTATCAGAGCCAGCAGCGATGGTTGCAGTCAGACCAGCAATACCTGCATAAAACACCTGTATTAAAAATTGCGACCAACCGCGCAATACCATGCACGAACGCTTGCAAAAAAGCATCCGCCGCGACCGCCACGGCAACA
>JAAXQF010000419.1 GCA_012974435.1 Desulfuromonadales bacterium
CATCTAACCCGCGACCGGTCTCACCGGACCACATTGCGATCCGCAGGACACCCCAAGCACCGAATCCCGCTAGGAAGTCCGCGTCTTTCAGAATACGCCCAGTAGTTGCTTCAGGGCTGAGATCTGGCTGGTCGTGAGTTTCAATCGCCTCAACTACAATTCGACGATCCTCGTCTGATAGTGCTAAGTGACGAAGGACTTCCTCCGCCATCTCTTTGGAAGCCTCAAGGCTTGCCATCCCATGGCGCCTCGTCTGGTCCCCACGGCCTAAGTCGTGAAGAATAGCTGCAAGTCGTATCAGATCGGTATTAACGCCTAAAATGCGCCCAAGTTGATCCGCATAGGCTTGAACTCTTTCAATATGGCGGAAATCATGGCTTGCGCTCTGGGACAAGCCTGCAACCCGCTGCCAAGCTTCAAGTTCGATATTGCTCATCAATTTAAATCCCTTCGGTCGTTCTATTGCTCTTCGCCTCTCGGATGCCTGTTGACCCGAGTGCGCCGAGGTCGCGGAAAAGAAAATATCGATAGTTTTCATCCGTTACTTTGTCCCGAATCGCGGGCATTGCATCTCGTAACGATGTCGCGGTGGGAAATCGGTAATCACGCTTCTCGTCCGCCCTGGGCATCTCACCTGGAGGATAAGTTCTAACTTTCTCCCACACCGTCGGAAGGGGGACCATAGGCGTCGTAACTCCCCGGATCACAGCGCAGTTTATGGTATCTCTTCCTTGCTGCCGTGCTAAACAAACTCGATGCAATCCGTCAACCAGGAGAAACCCTTCATTTTTCCAAAGCTCTACAATTGGCGGAGAAATAAATCGCATGTCCCCATCGCCCCGCAAAGTTAAGCGACCGGGCAAATCAAAAATGTCAATGTCCTCGAGTTTCAATCGATCTTGAAGCAAAGTGACTTGTTCCAAATTTTCCTGGAGAACGTATTTCGACAAAGGCACCAAATTTTCAATGATAACACTCTCAATAGTTATCTCGGAACCTTCATAAGGAAAGAGATTAGGCTCGCCTTTTGTCCCACAGCGACGGAGAATTTTGGAAAAGTCTTCGATTGTTCCAAGCTTAGGTACAATGTCGTCCATTTGTGATCCAATATACTAGCATCGGAATTGTTGCTAGTGAGAGATAGAAAACCAATTGCTCTACACGAAAAAAGGCCGAAATCACCCTGGAATACCAGGGTGGCAGCCCCTCTATATGATTCGTCAAGTCGTACAGGGGAAGAGAATCTATCGAAGCATTTCCATCGTTGAGGGTGGCCCGGAGCTTTCTGTAACGGACGGCGTACTTGTGTATACTATTCAGCCGCAGAAGTCCCTCCTGAAGCCAAAACAGTACAGGTATCAACATGGCTAGAAAGAGAAAATCTTGATGTGCCAACAAGCGCAAGCCATCGTTTAATACCCAACCAAGGAAAGCAGCAGTCAGCGTAATCGCCCAGCTTCGAGACTTCCAGGTTAGGTCGTCAAATTTAGTGAGCCTATCCTGAAGAGCCTGCAACTCAATAAGGAGTATGTTATGACGTTCGTCGTGAGAAAGAGCCACCTCTCCAACCTCCAGAAATAAATCAGATCGTCAGCAAAGGAAACTCGACATTATCGTGAGTTTCTTTTGCTCGTCAACCATAAGCAAAAAAGTGCGTAAGATTTGCCCAAAATAGAACAGCCCCGACCATGGGTCAAGTTCTTTGGCTGAACACCATCCGGCAAATCGTCTCGGATTAAGATTGGGGGAGCATCAGTCTCTGTTAGCTCTTCTCGGCTCAAAAATTCTGCAACACAAGACACTCTTCTGTACACCATTTTCAAAACTTTGGATTTGTGACAAATGATGGAAGCTACTTGGAAGCCCCTTTGATCCGTTTGCAAATGTCCTATCAGAATGGTTTCGCATATACCCAAGGAGTTATGACGGATTGCTGCGCCCCTAATCAGCATCACCCCCGTGAAGCCTTAACTATCCGGTAGACAGAAGCAACTCCGATTCCGAGTTTATCAGCTACCGCCTGCTTGGTCATGCCCTGCCCTAACAACTGAAGCACCTGCTCCCTCTTTGCCATTGCCGTTGGCTTGCGGCCAGTATACTTGCCAGCCTCCTTGGCCTTAGCAATACCTTCGGATTGGCGCTCCAGCATCATCTCTCGCTCGAATGTAGCCACTGCGCCAAGCATGGTTAACATTAGTTTTCCGGTAGGAGTGCTGGTATCAAGGTTAATGTTCAAAACCTTGAAAGCAACGCCCTTATCATCTAGCCGATCAACTATCTCTAGCAGGTGCCGAGTACTGCGAGCGATCCTATCTAGCTTAGTCACGGCCACAGTGTCTCCTTCGCGAACGTAATCGAGCATGCTTTCAAGCTCTGGCCTTTGCGTATAAGCACCGCTAAGCTTCTCTTGGTAGATCCGATCTACACCAGCACCCCCAAGCTCATCAAGCTGAGTCTCAAGATTCTGACCAACCGTGCTAACTCTCGCATATCCAACAACCGACATACCGCCTCCTATCAATAGGGTGAATGCAGAGATAATAAACAATCAAAATAACCATGTCAACCCTATTGATAGTAAAAGTGTCGAGGCTGTTAGCCTATCGTATGACCATGGTCTTATGATAACTGGCAAGCAGTCCTTGTAGCCATGCTATTGCTATCCTCAATCATCTATAAACTTCCATATTTCTTGTTGAACTATTTCAATCAATGTAGGGATGTAGGGTTATGTACCTTTTTCTTATTCTTGTTTAGATAATAGGTATATATAAAATAGTTTCCACATAACCCTACATCACCATGCACGCATCAATTAGTTTTCTTCGGCCAGCAAGCCAATGCCGCTAACAAACATACCAGCACTACGTTTCTTCTTCTCGAACCCCTTATCAGTAAGGGCCTGACCGAAAAGCTTCAGGTTCAATACTTGGTCTTCACAGTCGGAAGCCCATTGCTTATACGCTTCATGAAGGTCTCCTGTGCGAGCGCTACACCTGTCCTTCTTCACGCAGCAATCGGTGAGGAATTTCTCCACCTGATCATTATCGGCAAGGTAATCATTGGTAGCCTTCTTAACAGAATCTGGGATTCCTAGATTTTCTTTCTGCCACATATAGCAACCTTCGACCATCCAATTAAGGATACCTGACGCTTCATTCGTCAGCTTACGCTGCAGGTCGTAGTCAATCTGATCGGCAGGTACGGTGTAGTCGAATGGAATCATCCTGATTCGTCTTGCGATACCCAGATCCATACCTGAGATTTGCGGCTTATAGTTCGTAGCAAAGAAGATCTTGAACTTCGGCAGAAATTCAATTTGGCTCTTCTGATACATTCCTCGGCACGAGATGACCTCTCCACCGGTCATCTGTTTAACTAGGGCCTCTGCCAGTTGCTGGCCTCGCTCACCTTCTGATGCCGTAACAAACCTTGCGCCACGCAGGGCCATCAGATCACTTCTAGGCGCACTCCCATCACTATTGCTGCGCTTCATAAATGTGTCGGGTTGTGCCTGTGTAGTGTAATCACCGAGAATTTGTTTCACGGTATTAAGGAATGTACTCTTCCCATTTCTTCCATTACCCCAGAGCATGAACATGCATTGCTCTGAAGTGTCACCTGTCAGGGCATATCCCATAGCCTTCTGAATCCACAGCAGTAAATCTTCATCGTCTTTGAAGATCTCCGATAAGAACTTGATCCAATTAGGGCATGTAGCATCAGGGTCATATTCTGTTGGTGCGATCTTGGTCAGTAGATCCTCACGGTCATGCGGGTAGAATATTTTCATTTGCAGATTTAGGGTTCCGTTAGAGAGGTTCAGCAGGTAGTTGTCTTTGTCCATCCAGCTAGAGTGTGTAGAGACAGCCTCAGCTACTTGTGCCGATCTGACCATCTCGCGGATACGACTACCGGACTGACACTTCCTACCCCATTTCATTGTCTCAGTCAGATCTACAAAGGATCTCTCGGCCTCGATTTCAGTGTGTATATTGCGTACTGTTTTCTGAGCGTAGGCCTCAATCCTCTTTGTTCCATCTGGCACCCACCGATTACCGTCCCAAATCAACCAGCAACCAAGATCATGACAATATCTTACGCCTTTACCGTGCTGGTGGATGAACCGGTCAGCGTTTCCCAAGTCAGTCAGGGCAAATCCACCTGACGTTACATCTTGTTTCGATTCAGTTTTCACTGCAGCTTTTTCATGATTCATGATATTTTCCTTTTTAGATTGTTGTTATCCCTACAGGTTGCTCGAACAAGCTGTAGAGGGCTTAAGAAACACCAAAGGCGATGCTTAGTATTCTAAGTTTCGCCTTTTCCATTTGTTTTTCTACGTTTTCCAGCTGCATGTTGCAGGATCCTTATTCTTTACTTTTCAAATACTTACCTCCTTTCTTGGTGGGTTTAAGTACGCTCAAAATTGATCACCCAAACGATACAAACAGAAATACCTGTGGGCCTCAAAGGGTCACGGGTATTGTGTTTGTATTTTAGTAATGGGTGATACTGGGCAAGGTGAAGCGCTAAACCATACCTGTTGCGTAGTCTTGATGACCAATAGTGCTGTCAGAGAAAGTCCCTAGCTGCTAGGGGAGTAACTCTCACGGAGCATGTTGCCAATTCATGGTATTGTTTTTACTGAATGATATCAATAGGTTAGCACGAGAAATGCCTTATGTCAATCTGGTCTGTGCGATATAGCATGTCGCTTTTTTGCTGTTCGGGTGGGGCTGTTTGGGTAGCCAGATAGAAGACTGAAGCGAAGTTTACTACCGCCCCCCCCCCATACGACTGAACAGTGCCCTTCCAGCAAGGATTCTTCCCTAGTCGCTAGGGGAAATACTGAGTAAGTGGATTGAGAGACTCGGAAAAACCTCAACATTTTTGTTAGCTGTGCGGCAGGCCAACTCATATCGATTAGTACTCCCGTCGGTCTTTATCCGGTCTTTGTAACACCTATAAACCCTAAACAAACATGGACTATACTAATCGGAAGGGCAGTATCCATGGCCTTCCTACGTAACATCGCGCCATACTTCTAAGGACCCATAAGGCTACAGTCATGCACCGCCAGCCAAGCAACTATCTCGACCATCTCTTTGACTGATTGGAGCAACACTGGTACAAGGACTGAGACAGCCTGAAAGAACCTCAAACAATTACCGGGAGTAATACCAGCAGACAGACAGGTTATCAGGACATAGAAGGAACGTAGGCTAACAGCGAGTTCACGCCCAGTTCATCCAAATTTACAGGAACACCCGCGCTCTGGTTAGCCGAGCATGATGATCGACCGGATCGAGGGGCGCCCGCTGGAACTGGAAGCGATCTACGCCATCCCTCTGGAGCGCGCGACTGAGACAGGCTCCCCAATGCCACAGGTCGCCATGCTGCATAGCCTGTTATCGGTC
>JAAXQF010000421.1 GCA_012974435.1 Desulfuromonadales bacterium
AATAAATACCAATTATTTTTCACCCCGAAGCCAATAATCTATGCCTGGCTTAGGAGCATCAACCGTCGTCCACAGGCAAAAACTTATTCTTCTTGAAACGAAAGAAGATTGATTACCGCTCCATTCTGATTAAAATTTAACTTGCGCCTCTCAAAGGCACTCATTTAATATGCAACCCATTGAGTCATAAATACTTTCGTTCAGCAATGATATGAGGTCACTTTGAACAACCCAAAAATGCAACAGTGCAAAACATGCGGGAAGCACTACTCTGCGGCATGTCGCCAGTGTCAGACTCCCAAGCAGAACAACAAGAAATCATAACAAGCCGGATTAACAACTAGCACCTGCGGCTCTCATTACAGGTCAGAGACACAACAGAAGAAAGGATCCATGATGAAAAAATTCTTTACCTTGGTTTCAATGCTAGTACTTCCCTTTCTATTTTCCTCCACCGTTGTTGCCGACAACACACAGGGGCAAGGCGTCTATATGAACTTTTGCGCGCCCTGTCATGCCAGTGGCGTTGCAGGCGCGCCCAAAGTCGGCGACAAAGCCGCCTGGCAGGGACGTATTAACAAAGGGGAAGAAGCGATGGCCGCTCTGGCGATCAAAGGTTTTCAAGGATCAAACGGTTTCATGCCGGCCAAAGGCGGCAACAGTGCATTAACAGATGCAGAGGTAACCTCTGCAACAACCTACATGGTCGAACAAAGCAAATAGACAGAAGCTGCTTACCCCCTAAATTGGGACGGGTGAGACATCTGACCAATGGCAAGGCCCGGCTTTCTATGGAAGCCGGGCCTTGTACCTATCCTTGAGTTTAAGACTTGTTTGGTTATCCACTTTACTCAAGTTAGGCTTTGATTGGTTCATTACATTTTCTCGAGGTAGACAAACCAAGACAAAATCAAAACCGGCCTCACGCAGAGGCGCGGAGAGCGCAGAGAAAGACTGCTCATGAGAAAGTTTTGTCGTTTATTTCTTACTCTGCGCTCTCTGCGTCTCAAGAGAGCAAAGCGAACGGGCAAAAATAACGTGTTAACTTGATCTTTCGCCTTTTTTTAATGATTTAACACATACAACTGTCGACAGAGACAGAACAGCATAGCGCGGAGCACCATGACGCAAGAATCATCTCTCTATCAGCTGAAACGTCCGGCTCGCTACCTGGGTGGAGAACGGGGTAGCATCCGTAAAGAGTGGGCGCAGGTCGAGGTGACCTTTGCTCTGGCATTCCCCGATGTCTACGAAGTCGGTATGAGCCATATCGGCTCAGCCATTCTTTATCGGACACTCAACGACCACCCATGGATTGCAGCAGAACGAGCCTACACCCCCTGGCCCGATCGCGAGCAACAGTTACGAGAGGCAAAACTCCCCCTCTCCTCCCTGGAAAATGGCCGTAGCCTCGCTGACTTCGACATTGTTGGTTTTTCTCTGCAATACGAACTCTGCTACTCAAATGTCCTGTCTATGCTCGACCTGGCAGGTTTGCCGATGAGGGCCACAGAACGAGACGAGCAGGCCCCCCTGATCGTCGTTGGTGGCCCCTGCGCATTCAACCCTGAGCCTCTTGCTGACTTTTTCGACTGTGCCGTTATCGGCGATGGTGAAGAAGTCGTCGTTGAACTATGCGCTGCGGTCCGAGCCAACAAAGCCTCTGGTGAGAACCGTGCTGCACTTTTGAAACGACTGGCTACCATTGAGGGAATTTATGTTCCTTCTCACTTCATGGTCAGCTATCAAGCAGATGGCCGCATCGAAGCGATCACCGCAAAGGATCCACAACAACCGAAAGTTCGCCGCCGGGTTCTCGCCGACCTCGACTCCGCGCCCTACCCGGAACAGCCGATCGTCCCTTTTTTAGAGACGATCCATGACCGGGTCGCTATAGAGGTTGCCCGTGGCTGCACCCGTGGCTGTCGCTTTTGCCAGGCCGGTTACATCTACAGGCCGGTCCGCGAACGTCAACCGGACACCATCCGCAACCTGATCGATCAGCTGCTGAGCCACTCCGGATACGATGAGGTCTCTCTGCTCTCCCTGTCGACCGGTGACTACAGCGCTATCGAGACCTTGATGCAGAACCTTATGGGCTGTTACGCCGACCAAAGCATTGCAGTTTCCTTGCCCAGCCTGCGCGTCGGCTCCTTGACACCGGAGCTGATGAACGAAATCAAGAAGGTGCGAAAAACCGGCTTCACACTAGCCCCCGAGGCTGGCAGCGAACGACTGCGGCAGGTGATCAACAAGGGGATTAATGCTGAAGATTTGGTTGACAGTGCCACCACGGCCTTTGAACTCGGCTGGAGAATCATCAAGCTGTACTTCATGATCGGCCTGCCAACGGAAACGGACGAAGACCTTGACGCGCTCGTTGAGCTTGCGGCCAGAGTCAAGAAAGCCGGCAAAGGCACGCAGGGTGGAGCAGATGTCAATGTATCGGTTTCAACCTTTGTTCCCAAAGCGCATACACCCTTTCAGTGGGAAGCACAGATCGGCTACGAAGAAACGATTGCTCGCCAGGAAATGCTGCGTGGTGCGCTGAAAAAGAAACGCCTGCGCCTCAAATGGCATGACGCCGAGCTTTCTTTTCTTGAAGGAGTCTTCGCCCGTGGAGACCGTCGCCTGGGTGCTGTTCTTGAGGAGGCGGTGAAACAAGGTTGTCGTTTCGACGGTTGGAGAGAGCATTTTCGCTACGACATCTGGATGGAAGCCTTTGCCAAAGCTGAGATTGATCCCGCCTGGTATCTGCGCCAACGCCTGCCGGGAGAGATCTTCCCCTGGGAACATATCGATGCCGGAGTCAGCAGGGATTTCCTTGTACAAGAACGTCAAGCCGCCCTGCTCGGCAAAGCAACCCCGGACTGTCGCAACGGCCAGTGCAGCTACTGCGGCCTCTGTGACTTTGAAACCGTCAAACCAAGGCTCGCCGACACAAACCGGCTACAAGCGCCAGAGGCAACGGAACCAGAGAAACCAACAGAGCCAACGCTCCTGCCCAAGCTGCGCCTGACATTGACCAAAACCGGACGCACGCCCAGCCTGAGTCACCTTGAGTACATGACCCTGATCCACCGTGCGATTCGTCGAGCGGACCTACCGGTTAAATACTCGGCGGGCTTCCATCCGGCACCGCGCATCAGCTTTGGAGACGCCCTACCTTTGGGAGTTTCAAGCGAAGCTGAACTTATCGATCTGGAGTTGAAGGAGCCATGTCTCGCTCAAGAGGCTCTCACACGGCTTAACCTGGAGCTTCCGGAAGGGGTCGAAGTGGTGGCAGCTACGAGTTGGCCCCGCAAAGGGGAATCACCGGCAAACAGTATCTTTACCGCTACTTTTAAAGTCCCGATTCCCGAAGGCACAGACACACACCTTGAGGAACAGCTGACCACATTCCTCAAGCAGGAGACTGTTTTGGCCACGAGAATGAAAAAAGATCGCCCCGTGGAGATCGATCTGCGCCCCTGGGTTCATGATCTGAAACGACAGGACAACCTGTTGTGGATGGACATGCATTGCGGCAGCCCGCTCTTTCTCGCGGCATTTCTGTTGAACAAAGATGTCGAAGAAGTACGATCACTCGGTATATGTAAAACTGCCGTCGAGTTGAAAGAACAGGATATACAGGGAGATTAATAGAGAGAGACAAACACCGACGCGAAACACTCCAGCCTGTGGACGAAGCCGTTAAGAGGCCCTGTCTTATCGAGCTCCTGCGGGTCGGATAAAACAAATTTACGCATTTTTGATTTTCACATATTTAACTTTTAACTTTGAAGGAGACAGCCATGACCAAAGAACTGGTCATCAACACCACGTCCCATGAGACGAGGATTTCCCTCCTGGAGAGCGGCCACATTGCCGAGCTCTACATCGAGCGCAACCGTGAACTGGGCATTGTCGGCAACATCTACCGCGGCAGAGTCATCCGGGTGCTCCCCGGCATGCAGGCAGCCTTCGTTGATATCGGCCTGGAGAAAGCGGCCTTTCTCTATGTCGCCGATGTTCTCGATGAGATGGAAGCCGTAGAGCATTATGTCGAGGTTGGCCATCGTCACGATCAGTACAGTGAAGAGACAAGTGAAGAGCGCCCGCCGCTACCGCCGATCGAAGAGCTGTTGCAGGAAGGCCAGGAGATTATGGTCCAGGTTGCCAAGGAACCGCTCGGCACCAAGGGAGCACGCATCACGTCGCACATCTCACTGCCGGGGCGCAACCTGGTCTATATGCCAACGGTCGACCATGTCGGCATCTCCCGCCGCATCGAAAACGAGGAAGAACGCGACCGACTGAAGCACCTGGTCGATGTCATGCGCCCGGAGGGGACCGGTTTCATCGTCCGTACCGTGGCGGAAAGCCGCGATGGCGAAGAGCTCAAGGCCGACATGGACTACCTGGTCAAGCTCTGGGGAAAGATCAGTGAGCACTGCGAAGACAAAGGGGCTCCTTGTCTGATCCACTCGGACCTCGACGTGACCAGCAAAGTACTGCGCGACATCCTTACCGAGGACGTTTCAAGGGTCATCGTTGACAACCCCGTAGAATTCGACAAAATCGGCAGTTTTCTGAACACGTTCATGCCAGGACATAATTTCCAGGTTGACCTATACAAAGGCAGTGAGCCCATCTTCGACAGCTTCGGTCTGGAAGTAGAGATTGCCCGTGCACTCGGACGCAAAGTCTGGTTAAAGAGCGGCGGCTATATCATTATTGAGCAAACCGAGGCGCTGACTGCCGTCGATGTCAACACCGGCCGCTTTGTCGGTAAACACAACCTCGAAGACACGATTCTCAAAACCAACCTCGAAGCCCTCAAAGAAGTTGCCTTCCAGTTACGCCTGCGCAACATCGGCGGCCTTATTATTATCGACTTTATCGATATGGAGAAAGAGGCCCACCGTGAGAAGGTGCACGGCTCACTGGAAGAGGTTCTCAAAAACGACAAGTCGAAAACCAACATTCTCAAGATCTCTGAGCTCGGCCTGGTCGAAATGACCCGTAAAAGAGTTCGTGAAAGTATCGGCCGCACCCTGTGCGAAGCCTGTCCTTACTGTGACGGCAAAGGGTATGTCAAAAGCCGTACGACTACCGTCTACGAAATTTTCCGGGAATTGCAGCGAGAGATGGGACCGGCACCAGGCTATCGGATGACTCTTCTGGTTCATCCGGACATCGCCTCACTTCTCTATGATGACGAACGTCATGGCATTGAGGAACTGGAAAAGAAGTTTGAAAAGCAGATCACAATTACAGCACGCCAAAGCTTTCACCTCGAGCAATTCGAGATTATTGTCGGCTGACAGCATTGAACAGGCCCAGGGTCACTCCCTAGAACTGGAGAGTGACCCTGGAAATCACAGAAGTTCTTCTGGAACAACCTTGGAGCCCATATGGTACGAGAGACCGAACCCGGCCGTAAACTGATTCTCGTCATCAACGATGGGGCTGTCCGCTGCGTCACCCACTAATCTTTTGTACTCAACCTTACCACCAATACGCCAGCGGTTGGTGATCGGATAGCCCGCCGTTACGAAAATTTTGACGTCCTTGATCCCGGCCTCTGCCTTGTATTTCTTCAATCCGGAATTCGCCGACTGTTTTGAATCGACGCCAAAAAAACTCTCCATGTAATCGTCACTCGCGAAGGTCGTGCCGAGGGCGACAAAGACAAGTGGCTTTTTAAGCGGCAGGGTTGTGCCAGCACTCAGTTCAACAAGAGCGCCCTCATGTCCAGAGTTAACATCCTGCCGGGCTTCCATCCTGAAACGAAAAGGTTTCTTCCGATAAGAAACAAATCCACCTGCTTCGATACTGCTGTCAACGTCATCCAAACCATCCAGTTTATCGTTGTCATCATCGTCACGTCCTGACGTCCACGACAGAACGGGGCCTGCCTTAAAATTTTTCGTATTGATGATATTAGCACCCAGGCTCTTGCCCTTGTAGAAGATCGTATCCCGCCATGCGAGCGAAAAATTAGGCCCGAAACCTGTCTCGTAGTCGTTTGAGCCTTCATAATCAGGAGCAACGCCACCGGCGACCCCAAGACTGAGAGACCAGCTACGTTTGCTATCCTTAGGGTCTTCATAACCTGGAGCGCTATCGATATCTTCGGAAACATCGGCCCAGAGTTCGGCATCATCCAGGATATCGTCAGCCGCAGCAACGGCAGAAAAACACATAGC
>JAAXQF010000100.1 GCA_012974435.1 Desulfuromonadales bacterium
GACGGCTCTTTTCAGGAGATGCCATGACAGCCCAACCGCGACGCCCAAAATCGAAACATGTACATAAGCCCCGCGCCGAAGAACTGACCTTGACCATTGAGCAAATTGATGAGGATGGTCTCGGCTTGGCGACCCACGAAGGGAAGCGGGTGGTGGTGTTCGACGCTCTCCCCGGAGAGAAGGTTGTTGCCCGTGTGGCGCATACCGGGCGGCACAGGATCATCGCCAGTACCCAACGTGTCCTGCAGCCTTCACGAGAGCGCGTGGCCAAAACGGCCTGTCCGCATTATCGTTCCTGCCAGAGTTGCGCCCTGTTGAGCTGGAAATACCCTGCACAATTGGCACGTAAGTCCCAGCGAGTGGCTGATGCCCTGGCCACCTATCCCGAGCTTTATGAGGTTGAGCTGGGTGAAGTTTGGGCTGCTCCTGAAACTCTTGGTTACCGGGCTAGTGCCAAGCTGGTTGTGGCCCGTAAGCGTGGTAAAGGTCAAGTCGGTATGTATCGACGTGGCAGCCACGATGTTGTTGATATTGCCGATTGTCCCTTGCATCATCCACTGATCAACCGTGTTGCTGCGGCTGTCCGCGAAGAGCTTGATCGGCGTAATATCTCCGCCTATGACACTAATCACCGACGTGGCCTGCTGCGCTACCTGCTGGTACGGGTCAGCCCATCTTATGATAAAGCCATGGTGACTTTTGTGACCAGTGAGCGTAACTATCGTGAGGTGACGCACCTGGCCAAGTGGCTGCAGCGCAAGGTCCCGGAAGTGATCTCTGTGCATCAGAATGTGAACTCCAGCACCGGCAACGTGATCTATGGTCGGGAAACTTTCAAAGTCCTCGGCACTCCCGACCTTATTGATCAGGTCGGCGACGTGCGCTTGCGCCTCGGGCCGACCTCGTTTCTGCAGGTGCATCACGTCCAGGCTGCACGTATCTATCGGCTGGTTCGTGATTGGTGCGATTTGCAGCCCGGCGAGTCCGCTCTCGATCTTTACTGCGGAGTAGGTGGTATCAGCCTGCACCTGGCTAGCCAGGCGCATCAGGTGCTGGGCATAGAGACCGTTGCCGAAGCAGTTCGTCATGCTCAGGCCAATGCCAGGATGAATGGCTTTAACAACTGTAAATTTGTCGCGGGAGATGCCGAAGAAATCCTCGCCGATGATCTGCCCTTGACCGGCAAGCTCGGTGCCGTTGTCGTTAACCCGCCCCGATCAGGTTGCGCTCCACAGGTGTTGGCAGCGATTGCTGCCATGCAGCCGCGAACCCTGGTCTATGTCTCCTGTCATCCGGACAGCCTTGCCCGAGACCTCGCGCTTCTGGTTGAGCAGGGCTTTCGTGTCGAGCAGGTCCAGCCGGTCGACATGTTCCCGCAGACACCGCATGTCGAGAATGTTGCTCGCTTGAAGTTTGTTGGTGTGAGTCAGCCTGTTAAGCGACCAGAGGAAAAACCGACAAAGAGAAAATGACAGCTTCTCAAAGATATCCCATCCCCGCCGGTCGTTTCCGTACTGAGATCGAAGTGGAGCGCAGTCGTTTTATTGCGACCGTGCAACCGGTAACGTCAACAGCCGAAGCACAAGCTTTTATTGCTTCCATCAAGACTGAATTCCCTGATGCCAACCACAACTGCTGGGCTTACCTGGTCGGTCCTCCGGGGAGCACTGATCAAGTCGGATTGAGCGACGACGGTGAGCCGCACGGTGCTGCCGGCAAGCCGATGCTGATTGCTCTGCAGTACAGTGGCCTCGGCGACACCGCGGTGGTTGTTAGCCGTTATTTCGGGGGCATCAAGCTTGGCAAGGGCGGCATGGTCAAGGCCTACACGGCAGCGGTGAAGACGGCTCTGGAGCAGCTCTCCCGGGCGGAACGCGTTGCCTGGGTCAGGTTCCGGGTAACTTTTGATTATGCTCTGGTGACCCCTTTTGAACGGAGACTTCCTGATTTTGAGGCCGAAATCCTCGACATTGAGTATGGCGAGAAGGTCACCTGTTGCTTGCGTTCGCCTGAAGAGCGTCAAGAAGGGTTTTGTCTTATGTTTACTGATCTGACTGCGGGGCAGGGGAAACTTGACCCCTTGGATTAATCAGGCCATCTCTATGCCTTCTCTCTTTGTCGGTAGCTGTTTACTATAAGGACAATAGCAACACAGAGAATCGCGCCTCCGAACATGATGATCGTCCCGCCCAGACTCTGAAGCAGGGTGGGGAAAAACACCAGCACCATCCCCATGTCCAACATCATCACTCCTGAGATTAATTTCAAGCAGCGCCCCTGTTTCTCCGATAATTGATGTGCCCCCAAGGTCACCGCGAAGATAAGCACGATGATTAATAGAGGGATGACATAGATGACGTTATACAGTCCCAGAAAGGTGTAGTATTGCCAGGTAGGCAGTTGCTGTAACGTCAGTATGCGTGTGAAAACCATCGGGAACCCTGCCGTACAGAGGAGCTCATAGCTGTTTGCTGCAATGGCCAGCAGGGCGGTGCCGCCAAGGAGCGAAAAGTAGTTGGCGGATTTAACGAGATCTCTGACCCGGTGATAGAGTCCTGGTTTAACCTTCTCCGGGATCGAGAGGCTTGGCCCCTTGTGAAAGAAGAAATAATCCTTGATGTTGAAGCCCCCGATCAGCACTGCCACCAGACCTGCGAGCAGGGTGACGATGCGGAGACCGCCGGTTGCCAGGAACAGGTTGAGCCAGGCCGCCATGAACAGAAAATAAATCAAGCCGGAGAAGCTGACAAAAACCACACCGACAGTCAGCATACGTATACGGGAGTGAGCATGAATCATCAGAGACAGCAGAAAAAGCAGCACGAAGAAGGCACAGGGGTTGATGCTGTCGAGCAGGCCGAGCGTCACAGTCACCAGCGGCAGAGACACCTCTCGTGCATCCAGGTTGCCCAATAGGGGGATCGAAATTATGGTGTCTTCGAGGGCCTGCTGATCGGAATTTTCAGTATTTTCCTGCTGATGGCGCCGCGCCATGGCGTCAGGGCAACCTCTGGCTATGCACTCTTTTATCTGAATCTCTATGTTGAGGAGCTTCTCGTGGTCGATGCCAATCCAGATTTTATTACCCAGGAACAAGGTCGGTGTTGCCACCGGCAAGTCACCATGCGTCGCAACCAGTTCCATCATTTCTTCGAAAGCGCTGCGATCCAGCCAGATGTCTTTTTCGATTAGTTCGATCTCTGGAAACCTGTCGGCAAGCTGATGGAGCAAGGGACCATATTCCTGGCAATGCGGGCAATTTTCAGCTGAATAGTAATAGAGCCTGGCGGCACCGACCGATGCCATGCTAACGATGCAAAAGGACGCAATGCAGAAAAGGAGAGTGCAGGAGAGAATGACAAGAGATCTTTTTGTACTCATATCAGTTGTCCTGTTGCTACAATCTTGCTGATGACTTCTGTTTATATCTTAGCAGGTTTTAACTGCAGTTCTTGAGATGATAACTCTTGCCATTTAAAATGCGAGTGAGATAATCTTCGAGTTACACAATCCTATCCAGGCCCAAGTTAAAGATAACGGCGAACAAAGTACTGAAGGGGGGAGCAATTGCCATGCGCAATCTCTGGTTGATCATCTTTTTTTCCGTCCTGGTCTGGTCGGGTCTTCATCCAAAGGATTCCCTGACCTGGATGCTGGAGGTTTTGCCGGCTATCGTCGGTTTCTCGATTTTGATCGCAACCAGGAATAAATTCCCATTGACTCGCTTGGCCTACGTCTTGATCCTGTTTCATTGTGTGATTCTTATGGTGGGAGGGCATTACACCTATGCTGAAGTCCCTCTCTTTGACTGGTTTCGTGACTGGTTTGATCTGGAGAGGAACAACTACGATAAGGTTGGTCACTTCGTACAGGGCTTCGCGCCGGCGATCGTTGCTCGAGAAATCCTGGTTCGTAAAAAAGTCGTCTCCGGAAAGGGCTGGCTGGCGTTTATCATTGTCTCTGTCTGCCTGGCGATCAGTGCTTTTTATGAACTGATCGAGTGGTGGGTTGCTATCATGTCCGGGGAGTCTGCAGAGGCTTTCCTTGGCACCCAGGGCTATATCTGGGATACCCAGTCGGATATGATGTACGCTCTGACGGGGGCGATAATGGCGTTGCTGTTATTGTCACGATGGCATGATAGGCAGATAAAGCTTGTGGCGCGTGGCGAGTAGCGTGCGGCGCGATAAGCAAAAAAGCCATACCCATAGCAAAGGGGCCAGGAAATGAATTCCTGACCCCTTTTGTTTTTTCGCGCCACACGCCACACGCCTCGTGTTTTTAAGGCGCTATCGGCATGTCGTAATCGGTGATGACAGTATCCATTTTTAGCAGGAATCGACCGAATTCGTTAAAGGTCATACTTGCGGGTTTGACCAGGAAGAGAGCGACGATGCTGACAACGGCGGCCGCTGCGACCCAGTTGAGAACCAGATTACGCAGTTCCCAGTTCGGCTCTTCAACCTCTTCGCTTTCAGTCTCTTCCTTCGCCGGCAGCTTCGCAGCCATCTGCTTCATGATTTTTCCGGAGCTGAGAAAAATCACCGCAGAGATTGCAAACTGGGGAAGGATCTCCAGTGAAGCGTGTCCGGTTCCCAGCACGCCGGCATAAAATGCCAGCACACCGAGCCCGAGCAGAGTCATCTGGCGGCTGAGCTTCGCGTTCATATGCTGAGAGTCTCTTTCCTGATAGTCATGCTACAAAATTATCGACAACCAGCTTGTGTGTCAAGAGCGTATCTTGTCTGATGCGACCGTGGGCTGGAACAGGTGGATTGCCTCTTCCCCAATATGGCGTAACCCAAGGTAGATCCCCGGCAGGGCACTGGCCAGTCCGATCAATCCTGCGCTGTGCAGGAATGATGTGTTCTGTGTCGCGTGAGCCAACGCGAGAGTAAGCAGGAAAGCTGTTATCAGCGCGAAGACGACCCGGCTGATACGTACCAGCTGTTCCAAGCCCTGGCAGATAATCAGGCTGAACATCCCCCACATGGCGAAATAGCCCATCATCGGGATAGGACCTGGAACCGAGCCGTAACCAGCTCTTGGGAGTATGTCGAGAGCCAGAATTGAAAGCCAGAAGAGACCAAATCCGGTGAAGGCGATGGCGCGCAGAGGATTGCTTTTCAGAGCGTTCAAGCCGGCCGAAATCTGGCCAACGGCGCCCAGCATGATAATGATCGCCAGTAAGTGAAGGTTGATTGACAGCAGTGGCAGCTTGTCTGCAGCATAGCATGCTGCCGTGACGCCATAACTGAAAAGGCCGAGAACAGGAATGCTGTTACAATGAGCCGCAGGTCTTGCCGGAGACGGCTTGGTGACAACCGGTATAATCGGTTCCTGCTCGACGAGACGGTCAGTTAATTCACGATATTTCTGGC
>JAAXQF010000271.1 GCA_012974435.1 Desulfuromonadales bacterium
TGATATGCAAGTAAAACTTTTGCGCGTTTTACAGACCGGTGAAGTCTATCGGATCGGGGCACGCAAGCCGGTGCAAACCGACGTTCGCATCATTGCCTCAACCCATGTCGATCTCTCAAAAGCGGTTTCCAAAGGCCGATTTCGTGAAGATCTTTATTACCGACTGAATGTTTTCCCCATCGACATTCCGGCACTGCGAGAGCGTGGCGAAGAGGATATCCTGTTGCTGGCTGATTTCTTCTTGCGGCGCAACAAGGTCTCTCCCCCCAAGCTGTCAGCCAAAGCAAAAGACGCTTTAATCCACCATCATTGGCCTGGCAATGTCAGAGAGTTGGAAAATACCATCATGCGGGCATTACACATGGGAGAAAAGGAACCGATCGACATAGCCGCCCTGGGGCTTACGTCTTCCAGCAGCGCGCAGACACGGCATACCGGCACGTTACAAGAAATTGAGCGTCAGGTCATTACCGAGACCATCGAGCAATGCGGTTCTAACATGGCGGCAACTGCTAAAAAACTCGGTATTTCCAGGGCTACCCTTTACCGAAAAACAAAAGAATACAGCCTGTAAACAACGTTCGACAAACAGCGCTCCCAGGCATAAGCCCGGAAGCGCGGTTTGTTACTGACAATATTTGACCAGATTCGCTTAGGGCGTTGATGTCTCCAGTAGTTCTAAAAGGTTCACACCTGTGTCACTTCTCAGCAATGGCCAGACATTCTTCCTGACCCGCTTGCTTATGGTTTTTATTTCTTCCTTGCTGAAATGAATAACATCAATTCCCTGACCCTGCAGTTTTTTAAGGTTGCGTTGTTCTTCTGCTTCAGCGACTTGAAAGCGGCGTTCCTCCATTGATTGAACCGCAGATTCAACAATGGTTTTCTGCTGCTCGGGTAGTTTGCGCCATAAGTCCAGGTTCATATAGACCAGTCAGTGCTCAAAGTGATCATTGATAGCCAGATAATGCTTTCCCAGCTTGCTGAGATCAAGATAGCCTTCCGCCCCGCCACCGAGCAATCCTTCTACCATGCCGGACTCCATACCCGAGCGTGCGTAAACCCAGGTGATCGGATAGGGCGTGTAGCCAAGCGCTTTGGCTGTCCAGCGAAATGAACTAATCGGCGGAACCCTGAGGAGTATTTTCTTATTGATCTCGGGATCTTTTATCTCAATTGGTTGTTTTGTCTTCAGAATTCCACCAAAGTAGACCGGCCAGCCACCAAGCAACTTGATGTTTTGCTGCTCCAGGAAAACAGCCATCTTTTTCATGAGCAAGCTGTCGTGAGCAAAAACCCGTTTAGCTTCTTGCCAGTTATTGACAAGATAGGGAGTCGCAGGCAGGGCTAAACGCCTGTCAATTGTCGTCCCGAATGGGCCAACATACATCTCGACCTCACCAAAGGAGCAGCGTTCCTGAACTACGGAATAATCACCAAGCTTGCTTGCGGGGTAGACGTCAAAGCTGAGACGTCCGTTCGTCTTTTTAGTTATTTCCTTTGTCAGCCCACGGATATCCTTATCTATCGAACTACCTGTCGGTCGGACATGACCAATCTTCCATACTTGATTGTCTGCGTGACTTAATGTCGCTGACAGATTCAGCAGCAGTGCCAGACCAACAATATTGACGAGCAGCTTTTTCATAACTTATGTCCTCTGTTCCGGAACAATCGAATAAAACTTCAATCTCCCTTAAAAAAAATGCCCCGCGCCAGGGAAAGAGGCCCGGCGCGGAGGAGAGCAGAGGAGAGCAGAGGAGAGCAGAGGAGAGCAGAGGAGAGCAGAGGAGAGCAGAGGAGAAAAGTTACTTATTCAACAATTTGACTCAGAACTTTTTCGCCCCATTTACGACCGACATCATCAAGAATTTCCGGCCAGATTTTTTTATGAGCCATATCGGCAGCAACAGCAATCTGCGCATCGCTCAGACGAATGATTTTAGCCCCATAGTCGGCCAGACGCTGTTCATTGGCTGACTGGTCGGCTTCAGCACTCTTCCAGCGGCGGTCTTCAAACTGTTGAGCCACTTTGTTCAGACGTGTCTTCTTGTCAGCACCCAGGTCATCGTACAGTTCCTTGTTGATCAGCAGATACCAGGTTTCGAAATGAGAATTTGACGGGACGTAGAACTTGGTCACATCCCGAAATGAAGCATAGTAGCCTTCTGCTCCGGAACCGATCACACCATCGACCACACCGGTCTGCACGGCGGTAAAGGCTTCCGAAAACGGCAGGGGCACACCCATATAGCCAAGGTTGTCTGCCAGCATCTGAAAGGTCTTCATCGGCGGAACTCTCAGCTTGACCCCCTTGGATACGTTTGGATTGCCGGGCTCCTGAGGCTCCTTGTTCAGAGCAATGCCACCAAAGTAAACCGGCCATGCGGCGAGTACCTGGATTCCTTGTTGAGCATACAGGTCCTCAATTGAATTGCGTAGCGGAGCACCTTTAGAATAGTTCCTCCGCGCCTGTTCCCAGCCTTTCACCATAAAGGGGAAATAGGCGATCTGGAAACGCTTGTCTGCTGCTGACGCCGGTGGCTGACAAGCCATGTCGACGGCACCAAGCCCAATGCGTTCCTGTACTACAGTGTAATCGCCAAGAGCACTTGCAGGATAAACCTTAACCTTCATACTGCCGCTCGATTCAGCATTCAGAGCATCGGCAAACGAGTGCAGATCAATATCGATCGCAGTCCCTTGCGGGCGAACGTGGGAAACCTTCCAGGTACGGGCTTCAACCGTACCCGCACTGATCAGAACCAACGCAACCAAAACTGTAAATAGAGCAGAAATCGACGTTCTCATTTTTACCTCCATGTATATGTGAGTCTAATATCCAAAGAGACTCGGGAAAAAGAGCGAAAGATCAGGCCAGAAAGAGGTCAGAAAGACCACGGGAACATATCCAAATACAATCAGGATCATGGCCGGCTTAATGACCTCGGAAAATTCTACTTTGCCAATGCGCATACCCAGATAAAGAATGCTTGCATAAGGTGGGGTTACGCCTCCCATAGCCGTATTCACCCCCATAATGGCCGCAAACTGGATGGGACTTACGCCGATAGCCGACATAAGGGGTAACAGCAGAGGGGCGATCAGAATAATGGCGGTGATGTCGTTGACAATCATGCCAACAAAAAACAGCAGAAAATTGATCAGAATAAGAAGTAGAACTTTATTGGACGTGACGTTGAAAATGCCTTGAACCAGCTCTTGCGGGACATCCTCCATGACGAAGATCTGACTGAGCATCAGGCTGAAAAGGATCATGATCATGATCGCACCAACCGCCGTTGCAGAGTCCTGAGCTGCTTTCAGGAAACTCTCGAACGTGAGTCCTTTGTAAATCAAGAAACCGACCGGAATTGCATAGACGACCGCAACAGCAGCAGCTTCGGTCGGGGTCATTATGCCGCCGTAAATCCCTCCCAGGATAATCATCGGCATAACCAGCGCCGGTAGAGCACGGGAGGTGCGCTTCATCCCATCACGAGCTGTTTCCTTGAAACTCTGCGGCGGATCAATTACCAGGGGGAAGCGCCGGGCAAGAACCATATTAACCACTGAAAACAGAAAGGTAATTAACAGACCGGGACCGAGAGTCGCCAGGAAGCAGGCCAATATGGAGGTATCGGTTACCCAGCCATAAATGATCATTGTGACACTGGGCGGGATTAACAGGCCAAGAATAGATGAATTCGCAACCAGTGCAGTCGCGTAACCGCGCGGATAACCTTTAGCCGCCATCTCCGGAATCAACAGCGGACCGGTTGCCGAGATACCGGTCAGCCCACTGCCTGAAATTGCACCGATAATGGCACAACTCACTGAGGCAACCACACCGAGTCCCCCACGAATCCGACCGACAAAGATATCAACGAAACGCAGCAGGCTGGCAGCTATCCCGCTCTCACTCATAATTGAGCCCGCAAAAACAAATAACGGAATGCACAGTAGCACCGGATTTGACAACTGACTGAAGCCCCAGACCATGGTGCCTTTCATGGTAGCGCCGCCGAAAAGAGTCATCGTCATCAATGCACCGCCGAAGCAATATGGCAAGGCGACTCCGAAACTGAGCATAACGACCAAAACGGTCAAAGAAATTAAAGAGATCGTGACCATTTCAGACTCCTTCGCTCTCATTAGGAATTGCAGCCAGGGCGGGCATAGTCTTCAACTCGGCCAGTAAAGACATCAATTGGTTAAAATTTCGATACAGATAAAAAACCACATAGAAAGTCATAAATGTCATGCCGATGAACATCGCGCACTCAGCGTAGAAGGTGGGGATATAGAGCGTTGGACTTTCTTTCCAAACTCTGAGGGCATAGCGGAAATAATCCCAGGCCCACCATGTCAGCCATGCAGAGGTGATCAGGCTCAGGGCGTCCGCTACCACACGAACGATAAGCCGAGAGCGATCTGTCTTCAAAAATACGTCAAGGACATTTGCCTTGATTTGCGTATCTTCTCGAGACGCATTGACACTACCGAGGAAATAAAGCCAAAGAGTCGGAAAGACAAGGACTTCCTCAAGGCCCATGATCGGCACTTCAAAGATGTAGCGCATGACAACCTGTACGAATTCCATCAACGCAACCGTACTGATCAGAATTGTGAGAGCGTATCTAAAAAAACGTTCCATGAAATTTCTCCTGATTTACATTCAAACCGTCACTAATGCGGTCATACGTTGAGCAACATAAATGCACCCAGTATGCCATAAAAAGAACAGGGTTAGAGACGTAGAATAAAGAGTATCAAGCAATTAATTCCACACCCTCCAAGGGTTTGATATTTAGGAGTTTTTTTATTTTAAACTTTGGTAAATCTGCGCACACATGGGGACCAAAAAGGTTTTTCCATTTAAGGTTACGGTCAGCAGATGTGTCTTAATATGAGACAGGAGGGGAAGAGATTTTATGTCTTCATGAGAAGGGATTCGGTTTCTGCGCGCTCAGACAGCAAGAGTGTTTCACATTGAGCCATGCCTCATTATGAGACGCCTTCATTTCCATTCACTTGGATGGTTTTACATACAGTTGTTTCGTGTTCGATAAGTTGCTCCAACCTAGTTTGGACGATTTACGAATGGGCAAACTGTTAGATTTTCAAGAGTTACAGCAATCCAGGACGCCGTGCACTCTGTTATCAAAACTTAGCAGTTGTGGCAGGGCCTGGCAGAATCGACAAACCCCTTCATTTCTCAAATATCCTGTCGAAATGCATTGTCATATATCTAAAGGAATTTTTGCAGGTTACGGAGCGAGTCTACGGTAATAACCATCACGCATGGTGCCTCTGGTATGCCAAGGGAACCTGCGGCGCCTGCGCCAAACGCTGCCCGAC
>JAAXQF010000417.1 GCA_012974435.1 Desulfuromonadales bacterium
GTCGGCAGCGTCAGATGTGTATAAGAGACAGTTCTTGAATTTCAGCGTCTGCCCACCGACCTTAATCGTGTTACGGCTGGTAAACGTGCCGTCACCGAGGTAGATGTCTATTCCCATGTTCTGAAAACGATCGGCGCTGTCGTGTGGGGCGATAGAGCTACGGAGACGGCGCATACGCTCCATGGCCGCTCCGAAGTCGACCGAGTATCCTTCGACGTTGACGCCAAACTCTCCGGCATCACGGACATTCGCCGCAGCGTGGGCGGCCCGGATCATGCCTTTGCTGGGCACACACCCGACGTTTAGGCAGTCTCCGCCGAGCAGTTTCCGCTCAATGATGGCCACCTTCTTGCCGATAGCTCGCGCCCCCAGGGCGGTGATCAGTCCGGCGGCACCGGCCCCGATGGAGATCATGTCGTACACGCCGTCGGCGGTGGGGTTCTCCCAATCGGCGGGGTGAACCGCATCCACCAGCGCCTTGTTATACTTATCCTCAGGCAACATTGTCACAGTCTCAGTCATTTTTCAGCCCCTTGGTCGTTGTTCTTAGTCGGTGGCGTCCGGCGCAGCATCCACGTCGGTATTCATTTCGCTTTCAGGTTTGTAAAGTCTCAGATTGGCTTCTTGTCGTCAGCGAGCGGTTAATCTCTGAGACGCTCGGTTGTTGCAGATAACGACAACAATAAGTAAGTCATATTCGTGCTTGGTTTCCCTGTATATGGGGAAAAGTTCCATCTACCAAAGGTAGCACTATAAAAGTAATTTTCAACGAAGAGGGTGTTTCACGCGGGTGAGGCTTACAGAATTGTGCACGGCGACTAAGACTTGTCTTTCAGCAGAAGAACGTATTGTGATATTGCGTTGCCACCACAGGCGTTGCTTCTTTCAAACCCTCTTTCTTCTCAAAATGAATCCACACGTGTTCACCTCAGGTAAACGGTATTTCCCCTGCTATACTGTGTGCCATAGAGGGAGAAAAGGAACTATGAGTGAAAACGTACGCCCTTGGCTGAAGGGAATGTTTCTTCTTGTTTTGGTCTTGGGGTTGGCCGCTGCGGCTTGGACTGCGGTATCTAACGGATGGCTAGACATCGACCATTTCGAGAGCCTTCTTCGTGATCTCGGGCCACTAGGTCCCTTGGTCTTTATCCTGGTAATGGCCCTGGCGGTGGTCACCAGCCTCATTCCCTCTCTGCCCCTAGACGTTCTGGCAGGAGCAGTGTTCGGCCCCTGGCTAGGCACCCTTTACGCCTTGATCGGAGCTGAAATTGGAGCGTTGCTTGCCTTTTTTATCGCCAAGAGACTGGGAAGAGAAGCTATTGTCAGGCTGTTGAAGAAGGATATTGCGTTCTGTGATGCCTGTGCCGAGCGCCAACTTGCCATATTCATCTTTATTGCCCGCCTTATCCCTCTCTTTTCTTTTGAATTGATAAGCTACGGTGCCGGGTTGACTAAAATCCCTGCATGGAAATATGGCCTTGCCACCCTTCTGGGAATGGCGGTGCCCACATTTCTATTTGTCTCTTTCGGAAAGACTGTGTTCGCTGGGTTCCATCCCGCGTGGGCAGTTGCGGCTGGGTTGGCTATGGTGGTCTTGCTCTTCGTCGGACCCATATGGATTAAGCGCAAAAACCCTTGGGGGCTATTTGATCGCATGAATCATTCAGCCACTTAGAATGACACAAGAAAGCGTGGGATTTTGAAACTGTTGTGTACGACAGTGAATGTTCAGGATGGATTAATCAGTGAAAGTGTTAAGGGCACACAAATGGAAAAGAATTTATTGATCACATTTGCCAATCAAAAGCAGATGAGAAGATATTTGGATCTTCGGGCATTATGATTTTGCCTTTCTGCTACAGCGAGGGGATGGTTCAGACTTCTGACCTCTATCAAAATATTGACATCTTCCTGGCTCAAACAAATCTTTAGCCTCTCCTTTTCCAGGCCCTCCATTTAGATTATTTTTACGATATCACCAGGCGCGAAGATCGGGTGAACTTGCATCGCAAGCGCAGGAGAGCTGTAAAGCTCCGGAGGGACACTGATATCAGCCAGATAAAGATCACCGGTTTGCTCTGGCACCCCATGACTGAACAGACCCTTTTTGGGCATCGCCAGGGTCAATGTTGCCGCCGCTTTAATAGCCGGGTCGTAAACTGTTCCGCTTGTCGTGTCTATACCTGAAGGTGTATCCAGTGCGATGACAGGTGCAACTGAATGATTAGCGTGACGGATTAAATCGCCGATCAAGCCATAAGGAGCGCCTTTGAGGCTATAGCCAATCAGACCATCCAGAATAAGGTCAAAAGTCATCCCTTCAATATCAGTCATCACAGCAGGTGCCTTCGCACCAGTGATATTCATCCTTTGTAGAATATCTAGTTGATGTGCCGGGATTCCTTTCATCTTTTTCGGTTCCTGGCCTAGAGCAATCGTCACCTTCGCTCCCCAGTTCGAAAGCCTCCGGGCTGCCACGAGAGCGCCACCGCCATTGCCGCCGCTGCCAGCCAACACCAAAACCTGTTTGCCAATAGGATTACCATTGAAAAATAAGGCTCTTGCAAGATGCGCAAGATTGCGGCCGGCATTTTCCATCATCTGAATGAGCTCAATGCGATAGTCCTCCATCATCGCACGATCAACCTCGACCATTTGAGCCGTATCAATAGTCAGAATTTTTTTTGCTGAGATTTCAGGAAACATCTTTAGACCCTTTTGTTTTCATAAACAATGTATATGAGTCTAAAAACTCTTTGCTGAGGCCTTCTGCCAGTCTTTTTGATAAGACATCGGCACTTCATCTTTCAATAGAGCTCCAGGCTCTAGGCAGGGGTAAATTTCAGCCAGTGTCTGGACGTTGTCACGACTGACACGCCGATAGATCTGACTGCGCAACCGGTCACGGTTACAGCCAACGCCGGTAAGCCCCATCAACTCGACTGCTGATTCGACAGTAGCGTGATGGAAGTTGGCTACGCGCTGTGACTTGTCGGCCACCACCAGCCCTTTTGCCAGCCGTGGAGACTGCGTTGCAACTCCAGTCGGACATTCGTTGCTGTTGCACTTGAGGGCTTGAATACAGCCAAGGGAGAACATCATCGAACGGGCTGCGTTGCAGGCATCAGCGCCGAGACCCAAGCGTTGCAGAAGGTGAAAACCAGTGGTGATTTTCCCCGCCGTAATAATGCGAATCTGGTCTCGCAAGCCGATCCCGATCAGGGTGCTGTGAACAAAGGATAATCCGTCGTAAAGGGGCATGCCGACCGAGTTTGTCAGTTCGAGGGGTGCCGCACCAGTACCGCCTTCGGCGCCATCAACGGTGATGAAGTCTGGAGCGATCCCGGTTTGAAGCATCGCCTTACAGATACTCATGAATTCGGCCTTATCGCCGATGCAGAGTTTGAAGCCGACCGGTTTTCCGCCGCTGAGCCGCCTCAGTTCGCCGATAAAATTCATCATTTCTACCGGTGTGCTGAATGCCGAATGTCCCGGCGGGGAGTTCACGTCCTGCCCCAAAGGCACATCACGAATAGCCGCAATCTCAGGTGTCACCTTGGCCGCCGGCAGGATTCCGCCGTGTCCAGGTTTAGCTCCTTGCGAGACCTTGATTTCAACCATCTTGACTGCCGGTTGCACGGCTTTCTTTTCAAAGGTCTTGGGACAGAACTGTCCCTTGTCATCTCGACAACCGAAATAACCGGTACCGACCTGCCAAACAAGGTCTGCTCCACCTTCGAGGTGATGTGGACTGATACCGCCCTCCCCAGTGTTGTGATAGAACTCCCCCTGTTTGGCTCCCTTGCTGAGGGCAAGGATGGCATTGGAACTCAGGGCACCGAAACTCATGGCTGAGACGTTGAAAATCGAGGCGCTATAGGGTTGCTTGCAGTCGGGCCCGCCAACCATAACCCGGCCATGCTCAGGGATAGCCTCTACCGGTCGAATTGAATGATTAACCCATTCATATCCAACGGCATAAACATCACGCTTTGTGCCAAAGGGAACAGTATCCAGAACCTTTTTAGATCGCTGATAAACGACAGAACGTTTTTCGCGACTGAAGGGGTGTTCCTCGTCCTCAGTTTCAATGAAATACTGATAAATTTCCGGGCGAACCGATTCAAGCAAAAAACGGAAGTGCCCGAGTAGTGGGAAATTACGCAGGATTGTGTGCTTGGTCTGAAATATGTCGTAGAAACCGATCGCTGTCATGACAAGCACCGGCACCAGAAGCCAGAGAAAAGTTTCTTTCCAGACACCTAGCAGCACAACAAGTCCGCTGAGAATCAGCATGCTGATAATAAATAACGTTCTGGACCATTTCTCGAGCATTTTGCCTCCTCTTTCAGTTCATTTGTAAGATTATTATGTGGTTTTGATGACGGCCATTTTGGTTTGCAGCATGTCGCTCATGGTGTAACCGATACCTCCAACGCCATACCCGGAGGCTCGTCTTCCAGCGAACGGCATCCAATCCGCACGAAAGGCAGTATGGTCATTCACCATGACAGCGGATGCGTCGAGCCGTTTAATGGTATCGAGGGCAACCGCCAGGTTTTCAGTATAAACTGAAGCCTGAAATGCATAATCGAGGCTGTTCGCTCGTTGGATGGCTTCGTGTCTATCTTTGTAGGGATAAACGCAGACCACTGGACCAAAGATTTCTTCCTTAGACACCTTGGACTTAACATCTGGGTTATATAACACTGTGGGCGGGTACAATGTTTCACCTAAGGGCTGACCTCCGGTGAGCAATTCAGCTCCCTGCGAAACGGCTTCTTCAACCCATGAATGCACCCGGTCAACCTCACGGGGCAAAATCAGGGGGCCGACCTCTGTCTCTTCAGCAGTTGCGTCGCCAACCTTGAGTTTGGCAGCCTCCGTTGCAAGTTTTTCAGCCAGGGTCCGGGCAACCGCCTCGGGAGCAAATACGCGTTGGACTGAAACACAAACCTGGCCGGCGTGATAAAAACCTCCCTTTAGCAACGATGGGAGAATACTCTCCAGATCAACGGAGTCATCGACAATAACCGGAGCTGCGCCGCCATGCTCTAAGGCGCAACGAACTCCAGGAGCCAGCTTACTATGGAGGAACCAGCCAACTTTGGCGGAGCCAATAAAGGACAAAAATGCCAATCTTTTGTCTGTGACGAGTTTCTCGGCAACATCGTTGTCACATACAATCGGTTGGCACCAGCCCTCTGGTAAACCTGCCTCTGTAAGCAGCTCACATAATCTCAGGCAGCTTAGGGGGGTCATCATGACAGGTTTGACAATGACCGGGCAGCCAGTGGCGATGGCCGGAGCGACTTGATGGACGATCAGGTTGAGCGGATGGTTGAATGCGCTGACGGCAAC
>JAAXQF010000099.1 GCA_012974435.1 Desulfuromonadales bacterium
GCGCCGAGCACCGATATTGGCAAAGGGGAGCGGCCAGCCGGAACCGACCAAGCGTGTCAATCGCGCCACATTACCTGGGGCGCCAGGGCCATAGACCAGAGTCGGACGAACAATGACTACTTCCATCCCTGTTCGCTCCGAAAGAGCCATCAAGCCCTGCTCAGCCTCATGCTTACTCACTGCATAAGCTTCCTGAGGGTTTGGTGGATCAGACTCGCGAAAAGAATCGGATCCACAGATATTGCCATTCACCCCTATAGAACTTACAAAAACGAATCTTTTCACTCCAGCTTCCGCTGCACGGTCTGCCAATCGCAGAGTACCGTCTCGATTCACTCGACGATATTCCGCCAGAGTATCCAATGTCGAGTTTGGCCTTTGGTGGGTGCAAGCGGCCAGATGCAAGACACTACCTACCCCGACAAGAGCAGCAGACCAGTCGGTCTGCGCGCCGATATCGGCGATCTGCTGAATCTCGCTCGATTCAGGCTGCAGCGCAGCGCCGCGCTGACAGGCCCTGACCTGCCACCCGTTATCACTCAGCAGCCTGACCATCCGGCGACCAACAAAACCATTCGCCCCAGTTACTAGCACAGGTCCCACAAAAGCTACCGCCTTCCCAACACCACCATAGTCAGACAAGCACAGAAAAAAAATACTCTATCTCTCCTCCTACGGCGGCATGCATTCGCGAAAAATGCCAAACGCAAAAAACTTATTCGTTTGCGATCAAACCACATATCGACAAAATCAGTATCTCCACCGCCGATCAATTGAGCGATCAAGGCTGACTGTTCTATCCCTGATCCACTAACAATACTTTTAAAACGATAAACAAAAGCCTTGACCCCGCTATTGACACCAATCTGATTATCCCCATGCTGACGATACGCCATACTTGGGCGTACATCTATATACCAACGATACCCATGTGCTCGAGAATAGAAATAACAGAACCAGTCGTGCAAATTGACTGCCTGAACCTGTTCCCAATTCCTACAGGCACAATTCTTTATTTCTAACATCAAAGATTTCTTAAGGACATAAGTTGAGCCTGGTCCGGCAGATTCAAAATAATAATCCAACTTCCGTTGCGGTTGGGACTTGCAGACAAGCCGCTCTTTTCCCGTTGGCCAAAAGGCCATTACATTACTTGAATAGCCATCCACATCGTGCAACCTGATCTGTTCCAGTGCTCTGCTGAGTTTATCAAGCTGCCAGATATCATCTTGATCGGCAAAACCCACAAAATCAAATTGCTCAAAATCTACATCTCTTATTAATCGAAAAAAATTTGGTGCCGCACCGCCAAACCGATGACCTTTAGATAAAACAACAATTCGCGTATCAAGTTTTGCCAACTCATCAAACCAAGCTTCAGTACCATCCGTTGAAGCATCCACACTCACAAATAGGGTAAGATCCACTGCATGCTGAGAAAGGATTGAATCAACCTGCTCCCGCAGCCAGTCAATGCCATTATAAGCTGCAAGCAATATTGCAATTTTTGGATTACTCAAAAAACAACACCACAAGTGAACGTCGGGACATCTTTAGCTTCTGCCACAAAAAAACATCAGCGATAGGCCTTTAACCATAATTGCGCAGCAACAACATAAGGCGAAATATCAGACTATCCAACATCGACTGGCGCGCCACAGATATCCTTGTAAGCAACCCAAAGCGACGTACCAGTCTTTTCTCATTCATCACGTCCAACAAGCGAGACAAGTCGTCGCAATCTGGCTCAGACAGAAATTCCCCCCAACGATATTTGAATTCCTGCACCTGCCTTGCGAGTGGAAGCTTGATTGAACGATTACAGAAACGCCTGTAACGCTTGAGCCAAAATGCGAACCCTTTCAGCTCACCAATGCCATTTGCAGAATGTTGGCGGTAGTCCATTGTTGGTTCAGGGTCAAAAACAACTTGCCCAAATGCGGATACCAGCAGATAGCACCACCAGTCATGCATTATAATATTGTTTGAATCTGGCGGTCGTGAGCAAATCAGTTTAAAGGCTTTTCGGTTGAGCAAAACAGTGCAACCAGTAGCAATATTTTGCACCAAAGCATTACCGAATGATGGGTTTTTGGTATAGTTACGCGACAACCCAAGTCCGTTCAAATGTTGGTCAACCAAGCGTGAACGTGAGCAGTACATAGCGGGCTGTTCGCTGTATCCGGCGATTGTCTGCCGACTGCGCAGCAGCTTATCACTGTCCCAAACATCATCCTGATCACAAAACGCGTAATAGTCAGCGTCGCCTGCGGCAGTCATCAAGAAGAGAAAACTGGCGACAGCCCCCAGGTTACCATCTGATTCAAGAATCTGAATGCGTTGATCCTGAGCAGCAAATTCAGCCAACAATTCACAGGTTTTATCACTGGAGCCGTCATCACGGACAAGCAGTTTCCACTGGGAATCTGTCTGAGCAAACAGCGATTGAATCTGTTCGGCTAAAAAACGTTCTCCATTGTAGGTAGATAGCAGAATACAAATCATGGGGCGTGGCTATGGCTGATAAGGTCTGAAATCATCGAGGAGAACGCCAAAGTATCAACAATAAGGCAGAAATGGAACAATAGCCATACGGTAAGGAAGAGGCGCGAATAACTACCATAGCTCTCGTAACCCAATAAGGTCTCCCCTGGCAATAAGATCTTTGCCGCAAGCCAAGGGCAATAAACCCCGGTTTATTAAAAAGAAAAGGACTCCGGTAGCGTGGCCTCGGTTGGCGCCGATGTCCTGACAGCTACTGCCTGCATCTCAGCCAACCGTTTAAGGTGACGCAATGAGAGCAGATGGGCATAAATCAGCGGTAACATACCAAGCCTACGCAGCTCCTGAAAATTATCCACAGAGACTGCCGCCAGCTTCTCCTCATCAATGCGAAACAAGCCTGCCAGGGTAACCACCCGATTATCTTTATCTTTACGTAACTCTATACTCAGCGGGGAAAACAGGTCAAAGCTCTGCAACACTTCACAAAACTTCGTAACAACCGGTGCTTGTTGTTGGTATTCACGCACAAAATTGAAAGTTTTTTCCAGAAAAGCAGTTTTCTTGCCACTTTTGTCAAACAGGGGTTGCCCTCCCTTGTCGACAAGGTGACCTGCTGATTCATCGATGCAAAAAACAAAATCATCCTTACCTTCTGCGCTCTTTACCGCCATAAAAGGGTAGCCGCGAAAAACCGCAGGGATGTATTTCCCCAGCCATTGTCCCTGTGCATCTACCATTGAATTCAAATCGGCCTGCAAGCCGAATAGAGCAAAAGGACTTAATTGTTCCGATTCCTTCGTTGTTTGAAAAAATACTAGCGGATATTCACAGGCAACGTGGGCAAATTCGGTACAGAGCACCGGAGCCAGGTTTTGTTTTTGGACAAAAGACCAGGAGGTCTGCGGAACAAATTGCTTGGTCCCATGCCGGTCGGCAGTCAGCGGATAAATGTCAGCCATAAGATCGATTCCTTGTCATTGGACAATCAGGTTATACGTTTTCTCAGGAGGCGGTCCCTCGACCCCGGAGACATCAGGGATCGAGGGACAGCAGCCATTGATGCAAGGACACGTCAGATAATTCTGCGAGGCACAAACGCTGCCAGCTCTGCTCATCTCTTAACCACTGATAGCCCGTGATCTGAACCGAGTCCCCGGTAAAGCCAGCCGCCTTGGTCAACACAAACTGACGGGCAAATTCCGCATCCTGAAAAATAAAGCCGAAAATCGCACGAATCGACAACAGGCGAGAAACCCTGCGAATCGGAAAATCTGCGCTGACAAGATCCGAGAGCAGGCGCTGCATCGATTCGGCTCCGGTCAAGGCAAAATCGGCGCTGTTGCCGCTGGTCATCAGGTAATATAAATATGCCAAGGCATGGCGCTGCCATAACGGCAAGGCGTTAAACCAGTGGGCGAAGGCCTGTTCAGGGTTTGACTTTGTCATCATAAGGCAACCGGTTAACTTTCAACTTGCGTTATCGGAACCAACCGCGCTTAAAGCCTCTGCCCCGTGCCGTTCAGCGAGGACATTCATATTCCCCAGAGAGAATAGATGAGCCATCACCAAGGATATCAAGCCATTCCTCGTCCAGACCGCAAGCAGGGCATCGTCAATTTTATGTAATTTTTCCTCATCAATCACCCGAAAACTACGTAATCCCTTCTGTTCGTCTTCTTTACCGTAAGAAATCTGTTGTGGTTTAAGCAGTTCATGCTGCTCTAAAAGCACGGTTAGTTTTTGGGTTTGAAGCGTGGCAGATTGAAGATTTGTCAAAAAAGTGGTCATCTGCTCGATATGCTTACTCGCCTTTCCGCCTTTGGTAAAGAGCATTTTACCCTTATTTCCAAAGTGCGGAGCGCCTTCATCAATCACCACCGCAAACTGACCATCCTCGACACCTGTTTTTGCCAAAGAGAACGGATAACGACGAACATAAGCCGGCAGATAACGCGCATTCCAGATACCGGTCTCATCAATAAAGGCATTAGAATCTTTCAGAAGAGAGAAGAGTGCTACCGGCAAAGGACCATAGCCGGCTGCCACCTCTTCGGCATTCTGCGTCGGGAACACGATCGGATAAATCTTACACGCATCGGGGAGTTCTTTTATGGTCAGGGGAGCGCTGGTCATCTGCCGTGCAAAAGCGTAACTTGGCGCCGGAGAAAATTTCAGTTTGGCGTGTGTTTCTTTACTGAGTGGCTTCATTGTTTCAAACATTTCAATCCTCACTTCTTGTTATTGATTTCAAAAAAGGATAAGGGTAACACCCTAAGATATAAAGCAGTTTTGTGATTCAACCAAATCACACAATAAAAAGACATTTCCCCCCGAGCGAGATTCAAGACCAAACACTAAGGGTCAATCTGGTTAGCGCTCACCTTGGAAAGTCAATGGATCATGCCAAGGGGTTTCTCGCTGCCAACATTGGTGCTTGCGAACCAGGTCGGCCAAGGGGCCAGAGGCCATCCAGCGACCTTGAACTGGCTATAAACAATTTGCAACCATTGACGCATCTCAGCCGCCCTGAAACCAATCCTCACCCCATCGTCCTGCGACCAGCGAAAGGTCAATACATAACCATCGTCTTTATGACTAAGATCAACCGAACTAATCAATATCGAACGATCCATCTGCTGAACCTGAACCTCCGACACCGCGGGTATCGGCATGTCGTGCACAGAATTTTCCCAGTCGTTTAGGCCAGGGAGATTGCTATAGATTTGCGTACCCATCTCCGCAGGTTGTGACGGCCCCATCTCACGGATAACCCAGTCGACAACCTTCTCCGCAAGGCGTGCTGTCAGCCAGAGAGT
>JAAXQF010000464.1 GCA_012974435.1 Desulfuromonadales bacterium
ACTGTCGATTGGCGCTATTGTTCTAGTGCCGCGTCAACGACAGACTGACGCATCCAACTTGTTCTTTTCCGCGCCTGCTTCGTTATGTCTTAAGCCACGAAGTTACAACTATGTGACTCAAGACATGCCTTGCTGGCACAAAAAATTACGGCGTTGTATTTACGTCATTTCATCATTGACTCGACATTAGGAAGAATCAAAAATCTTAATTCTGGAGAACACTTATGAAAAGTTGGCCCTTCCGGTTTGGATTTATCGTTATCGGCGCAATCATCGCGATTGCTTATTGGCAGTTTTACCTTCCCGGACAAGAGGAGCCGGAGCAGGTGTTCACACCGGCACCGGTTGTCGAGCCAAACGTTGAACCGGTGATCCAACATCCGGTCACCACGACACCTGAAGAACTGGAAAGCACTGAGCCGCTCATCGATCCGGAGAAACCTCTGCCGGAGCTGAAACAGAGCGATCCTCCCATGGCTGAGATTCTGGCCAAACTCTTTGCTGACCAGAAGTTGGACCGCTTCTTTATCCTCGAACATTTTATCGAGCGCTTCGTGGTCATGGTCGACAACCTGCCTCGCCTGCAGCTACCGGCCACCCATCGACCGCTCAAGAAGACACCTGGGAAATTCTTGGCACAGGGAGAACGTGATCAGTTGACGATCGCCCCGGCCAATCATAAACGCTACACGCCGCTTATCAAGATGTGGGCCGCACTCGACACCGCGCAGGTTGTCGCTGTCTACAAACGCCTCTACCCGCTCTTCCAGCAAGCCTACCAGGAGCTTGGCTACCCGAAGGCTTACTTCAATGACCGCCTGGTTGCAGTCATCGATCACCTATTGGTCACTCCGCAGATAACCGGACCTGTTTATTTGACCCAACCCAAGGCCCTCTACCTCTATGCCGACCCTGATCTGGAAGCTCTCTCAGCAGGGCGCAAGATCATGCTGCGCTGTGGCCCAGAGAATGCGGCTCAGATCAAAACCCTGCTGCACGCATATCGTAAGTTGATTGCAGGGAGCTGACAGATCGATTCGACCTGAGAGCAACAGATTGCTAATCTGTTGCTCTTTTTTTTATGTTCCTAGCTTGTGTTTTTGCGTGAAGTTGCCTGATTTTTAACCCCTGTTGCCGCAGCCGATGACGAATGGATTAACGGCGATCAACAGGGCGAACTGTTTGAGGCGTTAGCCGAGTTTTCGAACTGCCGACGTTCATCTTTTCGACATCGGGTACCCGCGTAGTGGGCAAGGCATTGGGGCGCATTTTTCTGCTTACTCATTTTGTGCGAGCAAAAAGAGTAAGGCGACGGCAGGGGGCGCAACCCATGGGTTTAATGGTTGCTTCTCCGCAAGGGATCTAACCTCAGCCATTTGGTCTATGCACGACTGTGATGGGGACTGTCCCGGCCCCTCACGGGGCTGTCCCCGGCTTTAGGGCGTTATGGTGTAGACTTGAAATACGGGACAGCCCCCTTAACTACGGGGACAGTCCCTAAGCTGTTGCAAATATCGTAAGTTGATAGCAGGGAGATGACAGTGCAATTCATTGCTGAAACGTAGAAAGGGCGGCCAATTGGCCGCCCTTTCTACGTTTGCTTTATTGTGACTCTCCAATGAAATAATGAAGAAAAAATTGACAGGGCTCAATGTCTTAACGCCCGTTCGCTTGCGCTCACTCAAGACGCAGAGACGCTAAGTAAAGGCGTTTTTTGATTTCAATCCCGGTAAAAATTTTGATTCCCTCTGCGTTCTTTGCGCCTTTGCGTTAAATTCATTGTTCTGTTTGTCGCCAAAAGCATCTCATCTTTAGGTCTAAGGAGATAAGCAGAACTTATTATTCAGTAACTGGCTCTGATCAGGCCGCCTGCTTCTTCAACAGGTAACGCCCGACCCAGTTCTTGGAGAACTGGAAAGCAGTTCGTCCACAGCGCTTGCTCTTGTCGCGTGACCATTTCACCGCCTCTTGCTCGAGCTCCGGCGACCAGGGTATTTCCACCTTTCGTTCACGAGCCTGGCGCTCCACACAGAGACGGACGGCATCAAGGTAACGCTCCTGGCTGAACACGTGGAACGGGATCCACAGGCCAAAACGGTCGGAAAGTGAGATCTTCTCTTCCATCGCCTCGCTCTGCTGCAATTCTCCCTTAACGTACTTTCCGCCGAGATGATCGCTTTCGTATTCGGGCAACAAGTGACGACGGTTCGATGTCACGTAGATCAGCACGTTCTCCGGTGCCGAATAGACCGAACCGTCGAGAGCACTCTTCAGCATCTTGTAGCTCAACTCGCCAACCTCGAAGGTCAGATCATCACAGAGCAGGATAAAACGATACGGCTCATTCTCTACCGCGGCAAAGATCTCCGACAGATAGATCAGGTCTTCCTTCTCCACCTGGATGACACGCAAACCGTCGTCGGCGTACTCATTGAGCAGAGCCTTAACCAGAGACGATTTACCGGTGCCGCGAGACCCCCAGAGCAGCGAGTTGTTGGCTGGCAGACCGGCGAGGAACTGCCGGGTGTTGTCGATCATTGTTTGTTTTTGCTCTTCCACGCCGAGGAGTTCATCAAGGGTGGTGGTGTCGGTTACCTTGACCGACTCGAGGAAGCCAGAGAAAGAATGGCGGCGCCAGTTGGCAGCGGAGCAGGTCAACCAGTCGACCGGCTTGCACGCCTTGGGCAGCAACTGTTCTACGGAGCTAAGCACACGCTCCAGCTGGGCAACAACTTCAGGTTTCAGCATCATTTTGTTCTATCTCTCTTTCTTTCTATCGGCCATTCATCGGGGCTTAAAAGCGTTTCTGTATACGTTACCCACAGGGTTGAAGTCAATTTTAATACTCTTTTACGCCAACTTACGCGCCGGAAGTGTTGCACCTTTATCTGGCTAAGGTTATGCTCGACAAAGACTAGACTTCACAACAAAGCGTCTCTAAACGTGGAGAACTTTAATGGATATTTTCGCCAAGTTGGCCGCAACCACCCTCAAAGAGAATAGCGAAGGAGAGCTGCCCGACTTCATCGTGCCGCTACTGATGAAGGTTGCCGAAAATCCGGCTGATTTCGCCGGCCGCGAAACTCTGGTCGAAGAGCTCGTCATGCGCGTCGAGCAGTACGAGACCTGGTCCGAGATGTGCTGCGAAAAGCAAGGCTTCAGCCTCGAAGACATTCATCGCACCCTCGATCATCTCAAAGTCAGATACTAAGTAAGCCAACTCAGCCACGTTACAGGGCCAGCTACGATTGTCCATGCAGACCATTCACGACGAAATCATCCAACACCTGCCACACGGGGAAGAATCCCGACGCCTTTTCCACGGCCGGGGTCACTGCTTTGCCGGCTATGAAGATCTGCTGATTGACTACTTCCCCCCTGTTGTCACAGTCACCCTCTACCAGAAGCGTCCGCAAGCCTGGCTGGAGGAACTGACAGAAATACTGACCTCAACCTTGCCTGAACAACCTCAAGCGATTCTACTGCAGGAACGCTTCCTTCCCAATGGACCAAGCCGACTGCTGCACGGGTCAATGTCTGAGGATATCGAAGCCCGGGAAGCGGGACTCTCTTTTCGCCTGCGTCTCGGCGAGGCGCAGAATATCGGATTCTTCCCGGATATGGCAGTAGGGCGCAAACTGGTTCGCGAGCGCGCTGCGGGCAAGCGCGTGCTCAACCTTTTTGCCTACAGCTGTAGCTTTTCTGTTGCAGCACTGGCCGGAGGTGCGGCCCAGGTCGTCAACCTCGACATGAACCGCGGTGCCCTGGAGCTTGGCAAGCGCAACCATCAGCTCAACAACATCGACCTGCGCAAGACCAGCTTTCTCCCCCTGGAGTTCTTCCGCAGCATCAGCAAACTGAAGAAGATCGGCCCTTTCGACCTGGTGATCTGTGATCCACCGGCCTCTCAAGGGAAAAGTTTCACAGCTGAGCAGCACTGGCCAAAGCTGGTGCGCACGCTCCCAAAACTGGTCAGCTCCGGCGGTGAAGTACTGGCTTGTCTCAACGCCCCCCACCTCGGCCCCGATTATCTTGACGACCTGTTTGCCGAAACCATCCCTACCGCTGAAAATCTGGGAATGTTTACTCCGGGGGATGATTTCCCCGAAGCTGACCTGGCGTGCGGGGTTACCCTGCATCTTTACCGTCTACCTTGAACTGCCTTTCAGTACGAAAAGCACCCATTAATGTTCCGGACCTATAACCCAGACAAAGGCTAGCCTTTGCCTAGGTGGTCCGTCCGGAATTTAAAGGTGTTCCCTCTGCGCTCTTTGCGTCTCTGCGTTAAACCTTTTTTCTTTTAGAACCGTTATTTTTTCAACAGATTATGCTAGTCTGGCCTGCATAAATTCTACAACTAAAGGACGGCAACTCCTGTCATGACGACAGCAACTTCCCAGCTTAGCAAATTTTATCGTAGCCTCTTTACCCTGCTCCTGATGTTGCTGGTCCTAACCGCCTGTAGTACGCCACAAAGGCAGAGGGGCAAGACCGAAACCGTTCCATCCGAAGACCCAATCTCCTCCCTGCTCAAAGAGACGCCGCACCCTAAAAATGAAGTGGCACAGGAAACAGTGCCCCTAGAAAAGATGGGCTATTCGATCCAGGTCGGTGCCTTTGCCAGTCTCGATAACGCCGTGCGCCTGGAGCGACTTCTTGAAGCGCGAGGAATAGACGCCTACTACTTCCGCCATGAGTCAGGGCTTTACAAGGTTCGCTTCGGCAATCACAGCACCTACAAACCGGCCCGTGCCGAAGCCGAACGATTACAGGCCCAGGGCTTGATCGATACATTTTTCATCGTCTTCCCCGAAGATTATGCTGCCGCCCGCATCAAGCAAAGCGGCAAAGGCAACCTGCGTGACGAACTGGTCAAAACGGCCAAGCGTTTCATAGGCATCCCCTACCGCTGGGGCGGAACCACCGCCAAGAACGGGTTTGACTGCAGCGGTCTGACGATGGTCTCCTACCGACTGAACGGCCTCAACCTGCCACGCGTCTCACGCAGCCAGTTCAAGGCAGGCAAGTGGGTCTCAAAGAAAAACCTGAAACCCGGAGACCTGGTCTTCTTCGCCACCAAGGGCGGCACGCGGGTCACCCACGTCGGCATGTATGTCGGTAGAGGCAACTTCATCCACGCCCCCCGAACCGGCAAAAACGTGCGCATCGAAAAACTTTCAAACTCGTTCTTTGCAAAAACCTACATGGGTGGCAGAACGTACCTGTAGACGCAGGGAGCTGGGAGCTGGGAGCTGGGAGCTGGGAGCTGGGAGCTGGGAGCTGGGAGAACCTAAAGG
>JAAXQF010000467.1 GCA_012974435.1 Desulfuromonadales bacterium
GAACAAGGTCGTTGTTCAGGATGGAGAAGTCGAGGCGAGGCTGGATGAGTTGCGCAAGGGACATCAAGGGCTTGACGACCTGCTGGTCAAACGTTACGGCAGTATGGATGTTTTCCGTACCCGCCTGCATGAGGACATGATTATCAACCGTAATATTGAAGATCATGTCTATGCCGGCATCACCGATCCAGGCGAACAAAAAAACAAACTGCAGCAATGGTATGCAGAGCTGCAGAATAATACCGACGTCGTTATCTTTGACAGCCGACTTAAGGCCGTCAGCCAAGGTGGCGGTGGCTGTGGCAGCGGTGGCGGTGGCTGTTGCAGTAGTTAATGGCTTAGATGAACGCGACCCTTAATAAATAACAACAGGAGATATTGATCATGTCAGAACGTGAAGCTAAAAGAGAACAATTTAACGAAAAACCTTCTGCGGGGAAGAAACTGTTGGCCCCTGTTGCTGTACTGGTCCTTGCCGTGCTTGCCGTTGGCGGATGGTTCCTCTTTGGTTCGACGTCTGTCGGTGGACCGGAGGTTGTTTCGGCCGGGCAGGATGGTATGGTCCGTCTTGCGGCTACCAATTTCAGTGATGGTAAAGCCAAGTTCTATCGCTTCAAAGGAGAGTCCGGACCGGTCGATTTCTTTGTCGTGCGCAGCAATGATGGTGTGATCCGCAGCGCCTTCGATACCTGTGACGTTTGCTACAAAGCGCTCAAGGGATACCGCCAGGAAGGTAATGACATGGTCTGTAATAACTGCGATCAACGTTTTAAAACAGACATGATCAACGTGGTCAAGGGCGGTTGTAATCCTGCTCCGCTGAAACGTCAGCAATCCGGTGAAAAAATTGTCATTGCTGCAAATGACATCAAGGCAGGGGCCTGGTATTTCAAAGGCGCTACAAATTAAACAAGGGAAACCATCGTGCGTTTAGAGCATATCGTCTTACATAATCTCAGGCGGCGTAAGGGACGGGCCATCTTTCTGGTGATCGGTCTGCTGATCGGTGTGGCAACGGTTGTCACCTTGCTGTCCTTGACTGATGCCCTGGGCCAGCGTGCTCAGCACGAACTGGAAAATTTTGGCGCCAATATCGTCATCACCCCCCGTAGCGACGCGCTTGCTTTAAACTATGGAGGCATTCAACTCGCGGGTGTAAACCTGGTTACAAAAGAGCTTGAGCAGTCAAGCCTTGCCAATATCGATGACATCCCCAATCGCCGTAATGTCGCCACGATTGCTCCCAAGGTGTTGGGTGCGGTTGAGGTTGAAGGCCAACGAATTATGATGATGGGCGTTGACCCGGCAGCGGAGTTCAAACTGAAAAGATGGTGGTCAATCGCAGGGCGACCCGTTGAGCAAGGTCATGAGCTTCTGGTCGGTGACGCGGTGGTCAAGCGTTTCAACCTGAATATGGGCGACACGCTTAAAGTCAACGGCCAGGATTTCACCGTGGTCGGGCTTTTGGCCAAGACAGGCTCTCAGGATGATCAGCTTTTAATTGCTCCTCTTGATGTTGCCCAGGTCACTTTAGGCAAGCAAGGGCAGGTCAGCATGGTTGAAATTGCTGCGCTTTGCCACGATTGCCCTGTTGATGACATGGTCAACCAATTGCAAACGGTGCTGCCCGGAACAGATGTCCAGGCGGTTCAACAAGTCGTGAAAACGCGCATGCATGCCCTTGGTCAGTTCCGACTGTTTGCCTGGGGTGTTGCCGTCACCGTTGTGATTATCGGCGCTTTGTTGGTTTTCGTAACCATGATGGGCGCCATCAGTGAACGAACCCGTGAAATCGGCATTTTTCGGGCGATCGGTTACCGCCGTCAACACGTTTTGCATCTGGTGCTCATGGAGGCGACCATCGTCAGTGCCTTGGCTGGTGTGCTTGGATACCTGACCGGAGTGGCTGCAACCCTGGTGGCTCTGCCATTGCTTGATGGTGGTAAGGCGAGCTGGCAATGGAATCCAACGTTGGCTGTTGCAGCCGTTGTCGCGGCCATCTTTGTTGGTCTGCTTGCTTCTTTACAGCCGGCATTTCGTGCCAGTCGCCTCGAACCAAGTGAAGCCCTCAGGGCTCTTTGATACGGATAAATTATGAGTCTGATTGAATTGGAACAGGTGAATAAGCGCTACCACAACGGTGCTGATTGTGTCACGGCGCTGCAGGATCTAACCCTTGCTGTGAATGAAGGGACCTTCCTCGGTGTTATGGGCCCCTCCGGCAGCGGCAAGAGCACCCTGTTAAGCGTGCTTGGTTGTTTAACCAGTCCGTCTTCCGGGACGGTCCATATTGATGATATCGATGTCTACGGTCTTTCACAGGAGAAGCAAGCAGACTTCAGGCGTGAATATCTTGGTTTCATCTTTCAGTCACACAACTTGATCCCATATCTGAACGCGTTGGAAAATGTAATGTTGCCTCTGGCGGTATCGAAGCTTTCAACAGCGGAGAAACGAGAGCGTGCCTGCAATATGCTCAAGCGTGTCGGACTTCCTGATCGCATGCTGCATTTGCCGCAGCAACTGTCGGGGGGAGAGCAGGAGAGGGTCGCCATTGCCCGCTCCCTGGTGAACAACCCGCCGCTTTTGCTTGCTGACGAACCGACCGGCAGCCTCGATTCGGCGACCAGTTTGCAAGTGATGAACCTTCTTTCGGAGCTTCATCAGGATGGCCAGACCATCATTATGGTGACTCATAACAGGGAAAACCTGGAGTGGTTCGATCGCACTATTTATCTACGTGACGGAAAGATTGAAAAGGACTCTGCACGAGTCAATGGCAGTTTTTCTGAGGCGGTATGAGGCCGTATGTTTTTACTGTTTATCATCAGTCTCTCGATCATCTTCTACTTCATCTGCATGGAGTTTGTTAAACCGGCGCCTCCAGAGTCAGCATTGTTCGGCCCATGTCCAGGTTGCTCGGAGCAGGTGGAGTCGGGATGGCTGGTTTGTCCACAGTGCCAGTCTGTTTTGAGGGAAAGTTGTCCAGGTTGTGGCAAGGCCCATGATGTCTGGATGAAATATTGTCCCTGGTGCAAATATTTGAACGAAACGATACGTGTATGAAGAACTTGTTCGGAAAATATAAATACTCGCCATTTATCGTCTTTTGCCTGGTAGCGATAGCGTCTATCGTCGCATGCAACCTCTGGTCTCTTTATTGGGGGCACTGTGTTCTCAATGATTTTCTGCGCATCCCCCTGATGGGCTGGGGGGTTATTGGTGCTAACCTGGTTGCTGCTCTGGTCTACTTCTTGATCAAGCGACACAACGCCATGAAGCATGATGACATTCACTGTGTTTCGTGCCGCTCAGGACTGCAGAGCTCTTGGGTCTACTGTCCGAATTGTGGTGCTGAACACCCAGGCCGAGGATCAGGTCCAGGTGGCCTTCTGAGTTTTCGCAATCAAACCCTTCGATAAGGCTGGCAAGCCAAGCTAGTCTTGTGTTATCTTCCGACGCGATGAAATATAGATATTGTTCAAAATTAGTGACTTACCTGCTCGTGACGACCTTTCTGGTGACCGGCGCAGGCACCGTATTTGGTTATGCCTGGTGCTTTGGCGATGATGGCCATGTGGATGTCAGTTACTCAAACGGCGGTGGTTGTTGCGACGAAGACCTCGAGAAGCGTACTGCTGACAGGTACGCTGTGCCCACTATCAGCCAATTGAGTGGGGACTCCTGCGGTTCATGCCTGGATGTCTCCGCACAACAGCGTGGTGCGGTATTCTTCAAACGGCTGAAGCGAGTTTCGACACATTCTGTTGCGACTTTGACCGCAAATATCTTCTCCCCTAAAAGGGTACAAGGCGCTCCGTGGGTTGCCAGGCTAACCTCACTCTCTCCACGTGTCTCGCCAACCATTCTTGCCCATCGTACAGTTGTTCTGCTGAGTTGATGTATATCCTATGGGTGCGGTTGAGCCGATATGGCTTTCTCCCACCCCTCCCTGTGATCCAAACAACGACAGTTTAATAGTTGGTGTCCACAAGACCATACGACCTTACGGATGCTTCGATACGCAATGGCAGGCCCTTGTATGCTTCTCATTGTCAACAATTGGTTCAGGAGAAATTATCTTGAATAAAGAAAAGAACTTCACCGACGAGCTATGGGACTTTTTCTGTTCCCTGAAGCTGGCCATCATCACCTTGATTCTGCTGGCAACGACCTCGATTATCGGAACGGTGATTGAGCAGAACAAGTCTCCCCAGGAGTACATGCAGAACTACGGCATGAGCGAGTCGACCTACAAGGCACTCGACACCCTGCAGTTTTTCGACATGTACCACTCTTACTGGTTCCTCTCCCTGATGGGAATCTTTGCCGTCAACCTGATCTGCTGCTCGATCAAGCGCCTGCCCAGGATCATCAAGATCGTGCGCGAGCCGACCCTGGTGGCCGATGACAATCTGTTTCGCACTTTTTCCAATAAGGGCGAGGTTGTTGCCGAAGGCACCATCGAGAGTGTCCGCGATAAAGTAGTCGCGCTGCTCGGTAGCAAGTTTGCCACACCGGTGGTTACCGAACAAGACGGTAAGGTTTACCTGTTTTCCCAAAAAGGCGCTCTGTCTCGCTTCGGTGTGTATGTCACCCACTCCTCGATTCTGATTATCTTCCTCGGTGCCATGATCGGTAACATCTGGGGTTTCAAAGCCTATATCAATATCGTTGAAGGCAAATCGGTCGACGCGGTCTGGCCGCGGGCCGGTCAGACCCCGATTCCGCTTGGCTTTGAACTGCGCTGCGATAACTTTGAAGTCACCTTCTACGAAGGCGGCGGTCGTCCCAAAGATTTCACGAGCGACCTGGTTGTTCTCGAGAACGGCAAAGAAATCCTGAAGAAGACGATCGAAGTCAATGACCCTCTGTCCTACAAAGGGCTGACCTTTTACCAGTCAAGCTACGGTCCGACCGGTGACCCGGTCTATGCGTTCCGTGTCAAAAATCGCGAGACCGGTGAGACGGTGACCGTTAAAGGTGCTCAAGGTAAACGCCTGGCCCTGCCTGGTGGTACTGCCCTGACCCCCCTGGGCTATGCCGAGAGTTACCAGAACTTCGGCCCGGCCGCCCAGGTGAAGATCGGTACCGGCACACCCTTTATCGTTATGAAAAACTATCCGCAGTTTGATGAAAAACGTGGCGGTGCTTATTCAGTCAGCCTGCTTGAGACAACGCAAAGCTATTACACCGGCCTGCAGGTCGCCAAAGATCCCGGCGTCTGGATTGTCTGGCTCGGTTGCCTGTTGATGGTGCTCGGCTCTTGCGGTGCTTTCTTTTTGTC
>JAAXQF010000456.1 GCA_012974435.1 Desulfuromonadales bacterium
GAGCTGTTTTGCCCCCAGATCAACGATTCGAAGAAAGGGTAGGTAAGGCCCGCAAAGATAGCTCCGGCAAGAACCTGGGGCCAGAAACGCGCCCTCTCGGCTATGCCGCCGGAGATGATTGCCGGGATGCAGGCTGCGAAGCAGAGCAGGAAGAAGAAGCGAACCAGTTCGTAGCCCTGGTTGGCGCCGAGCAAACTCTCTGCTGACATGAAGAAGTGAATACCGTAAGCAATCGGGTAACCGATCAGGAAGTAGACGACGGTGGAGACGGACCAGTCAGTGAGGATCTTGACCAGCGCATTAGTCTGGCTTTTTTTACGGACCGTACCGACTTCGAGAAAGGCAAAACCGGCGTGCATGGCGAAAACCATGACAGCGCCGAGCATTAAAAATAGAACATCGCCGGAATTGGTAAGAGATTGGACTGCTGAATCCATGAAAGAAGACCTCCTCGTCTTGTACTCTCAGCTGCAGACAACATTGTCCAAGCTGTGCTGCACTGCATAGTTCAATACCTGTGCCGTTCTGAAAGTACGTAAAAACAGCTAGTTATGATTTTATTTTGAGTCGTGCGAGGAACTTATGCTTAATTGGCAGGCAAGGGCGGCCTTTTAAATGGGCAGGTTGGGTTGAGTCATGACTCGAGAGTTTGTTTTGAATCTCTGCCGGTCGTTGGCCGGGAGTGGGTAGATGTGATATTTTGAAGGAAGTTTGTTTAATTTCGTTCAAGGAGAGATTATGACTGTGCAGGCAAGAAAGAACTTTGTTGTTAACTTTACCCGGGGGTTCTTTGCGCCCTTTCGCAGCGTCAGAATCTTGCGCAGTAATCCCCGTCTGATTCAATATATTCTGATCCCATTTTTGATTAACGCCATCGTTTTCTCGGGCGCGGTCTATCTGGGCCTCGATTTTTTCGGTTCGACGGTTGTGGAGTATATCCCCCAGGGTGAAGCCTGGTACTGGTCTGTCCTTTACTGGTTCCTCTGGATGGTTGCCGTGCTGCTGACAGCAGTTCTGGTTTTTTTCAGTTTTACAGTGGTCGGCAACCTGCTGGCTTCGCCCTTTAACGACCTGCTGTCGGAACGAACCGAAGAGGTTTTGAGCGGTAATCTCAACGACGAGCCGTTTGCTCTCGGACGCTTTTTTCGAGATGCACTGAGTACGGTTCTGTTGGAAGCAAAAAAGATGTGGATCTTTGTTGTGCTCATGGTTTTGATCCTGCCGCTGAACTTGCTCCCCGGTGTGGGCAATACAATCTATACTGTGCTGGCAATCAGCCTGACCCTGTTTTTCCTCAGTTTCGAATATCTGGGCTTTGTGCTGGTGCGTAAACGCCAGTTCTTCCGGGATCAGAAAAATTATATTTTCTCGCGCAAATTTCTCATGCTTGGCTTCTCCTGCGGCGTTATGGCAATTCTGGCCATTCCGTTCTTCCAGTTACTCTGCATTCCTCTTGCCGTGATCGGGGTGACCCGGCTCTGGTGTGAGGAGGAGGGCCTGATCAGTTACGATTCTGGCGCCTCGCAGATGCTGAGTTCCGAGCAAGGGACCAATTGATGAAAACTCTGATCATAAAAGCCGCATTTGAAGCAGGCAAGCTCCTTATGGAGAAGTTTGAGAGCGGTATCCTAGTTGAATTCAAGGGCAAATATGATCTGGTCACCGAGGCCGATCGGCAGGCAGAAGCCCTTATTATTAAACTGATACGTGAGCGATATCCTGATCACAACTTCCTCGCCGAGGAGGGTGTCTATACAGAGACCGGTTCTGATTATCGGTGGATTATCGATCCTCTCGATGGCACCACAAACTATGCTCACGGTTTCCCCTGGTTTGCCGTATCGATTGCCCTGGAAGTGAAGGGCCTTCTCGAACTCGGTGTGGTTTATAACCCCTATGTCGGTGATTTCTATGTTGCAGAGCGCGGCTGTGGTGCGTTCCTGAATGAGCGTCGTCTGCAGGTCTCAACGATCGACACTCTTGAACGTTCTCTACTGGCAACCGGGTTTGCTTACGATCATAAGAAGTGCAAGGAGAATAATTACGATTACTTTACCCGCTTCCAGAAAGAGGCCCAGGCGTGTCGCCGTCCGGGTGCGGCCAGCCTTGATCTGGCCAGCGTTGCGGCCGGCCGGTTCGACGGCTTTTGGGAGTTGAAGCTTAAACCCTGGGATCTTGCTGCCGGGATTCTTTTAATCGAAGAGGCCGGTGGCCTGGTCAGCAATTTCGATGGTCTTGCCATGACTCTCGAATCTCAGGAATGTATGGCCAGCAACCGATTGATCCATGAGGAAATGCAGGCGATCCTCACCTTGGGATGTCGACCCTGATGCTCTGCCTATCTTTACCCTCTATTCCGTACCTGTCGACAGATTTGTGCTTGCGAAAGCTTTTCTCAATTCTTGTGCTTCTCCTGCTCATCTCCTTTTCTTTGCCTTTTTCGAGTTCTGCTACAACAGATGACCAGATCCAAAAGGTCGTCAAATTCCTGGATGCACAAGATTACCAAGAGGCGATCAAATTTCTGCATGATTTGCAGGGGAGCGTTGCTAATCCAGCGCAACTTGACAACCTCCTTGCCGTTGCCTACCTGGGACATGGTTATCAATTGCTGGCCTCTGCCGACTTGACTGCGTCCGGCGAAGCGTTTCAGGAAGGACGTCGATATAATGACGAGGATATCCGTCTCTGGCAGGGCGAGGCGATGGTGCGTTTAAAACAAGGTCGTTATGCGGAAGCGGTTTCTCTCCTTGATCAGGCTATCGGAGTTAATTCTCAGAACGCAAGCATTTATCACCTGCTGGGTCAGGCCTATTATGCTGACGGCCGTATGGCGGAGGCCGTGGATGCCCTGACGGAAGCGATTTCGCTCGGTGGCGGTGATGAGGTTGATAAGCTTCTGCAGAAGGTGCAGCGTGAGTGGCAGGTTGAACAGGACATGGGCCAGGAGAGCCGTGGTCATTTCCTGCTCTCTTTCGTAGACGGTAAGCAAGTCGCAGAGCTCGCTCCCAGAATTCTGGAGATCCTGGAAGATGCTTATACAGAGCTTGGTTCTGAACTGGCCTATTTCCCCGACATCAAGGTTCCGGTTCTGCTCTACCTGAAGAAGGATTTCTCTGCCGTGACCAACTCTCCCGATTGGGCCGGTGGCGTCTATGACGGCAAAATACGCTTACCGCTCCGCGGTATGTACCGGATGTCTGATCAACTCGCCGCAGTTCTTTACCATGAATATATGCACGTGCTTGTGCACTTTATGGCAGGTCGCCGTTCCCCTGTCTGGCTCAACGAGGGCTTGGCGGAAATGGCCGGCCGGAGACTCTATTCGCCTCCAATACATCATTTACAACTGGCTGTCCAAAGAGATGATGTGCTTGGCTGGGACACCCTGGCCAAGCCTTTCTCCAGTCTTCCTGATGACAAAGTCCTGCTCGCTTACGAACAATCCTACTCTCTGGTCAGCTTTATGGTCGATCGCTATGGTTGGCACAAGATACCTGAATTACTCGAAAGTATCGGTAAGCGGAAACCCTGGCAGGATGCTATTGCTGATGTTTATCAGGACTATGGATTGGATTGGCCTGCCATCCTTAGAGAATGGCAGGCAAGTTTGTCATTATAAGTTTTGGTTCTATAACCCAAAAAAATATTTAACGCAAAGGCGCAAAGACGCAGAGATTAATCGCCAAAATTAAATCAATTATCAAGGGTAGAAGAATCTTCCCTCTGCGTCTTTGCGCCTTTGCGTTAATAAATAGTTTGAGTTTACTTTACCTCTGTATGGGTTATAGGTCAGAGAAGCTTTTTCCCTCAGAATAATATCGAATATAGCAGTGTGGAGATTGTCGGATGGTGCAAGACAAAAAAAGCCCCACAGTCAGGAGGTTACTGTGGGGCCAAGGGTTTTGGTTTGTTCTTAGGAGGTAAAGATGAAAAAACTTTGCTCTGTTGGAATAAATCTTACCATTGTGGTCATGTATGTCAATAGAGAAATCTGGTTATCTGTTTCGCTCCAGTAAAGCATCGGAAAACGTGGAACAGGAAAAGCAAACGACCTCACTCACGCCCGTTCGCTTTGCTCACTTGAGACGCAGAGAGCGCAGAGTAAGAAATAAACGATAAAACTTTCCCATGAGCCGTCTTTCTCTGCGCTCTCCGCGTCTCTGCGTGAGGCCGGTTTTGATTTTGTCTTGTCGGCTGAAAATCACTGCAAAATAACAATGGCCAGCTGTTGCCAGTTGGCCATCGTTATAATTGCAGACTTGTTCTATTCGTTTTTCTCGTCTTCCTGAACATCATCCTGGGGCGGTCCTTCTGTTCGAAGTTTTTCAACTTCTTCTTCAAGGGTAGCAGCTTCAGCTTTTAACTCATCGATCCTTTCCAGGGTTTCTTTGACCCCAGCCTGATTCATAATATTCTTCTGACCCGCCTCACGTAAGTCGTCGATCATCTTGCCGAGCTCACCATGGGCGACATGAATCTTCTTATGGATCGCTGACTGGTCAATCTTCTTTTGCACCAGATTCTTGTACTGGCTCGCCTTAAAGGTGGCCGTACTCCAGGCATGCTTGGTGCTTCCCCAGATCTTTTCAGTCGTTTCTTTCAGCTTTTCCACCTGATCTTCTTGTGCTGCAGGTTGTTCCTCTGTGTCAGGTGTTTGCTCTTCTAATTTTTTTTCTTGATCGTCCATGTAATCCTCCAAGGTTGTTTTTTTTAAGTTTAACATCGTCTAACAGAGGGTCAAGAAAGGCTTTTTGATATGTTTCCTTGCTCATGTTATTGCTATCGTCTAAACTATGCGAGTTTGTAATTTTAAGGAGGAAAATTATGGCTTCAGCTGAAAGAGGAAAGACCAAGTACCTGATCAATTTGCGGCGCTATTTGCGCGAGGCAGGTGTTGATCGTGATCTTACCCGAATTATTTGTGAAATAGCCAACGCATCTAAATATATCATCAACGCGATCCGTACTGGTGACCTTGGTGTTGCCGGTACATCCAATCTCTATGGTGAGCAACAGCTTGAACTCGACGTCCTGTCTGATCGCATCATTCAGAAGCGGTTGATGTATTCTGGTGTTATTGCCAAGATGGCTTCGGAAGAGGTGGATGAAGTCGTAGAGGTAACAGTGCCGAACAATGGCCGTTATTCTATTGCCTTCGACCCTCTCGATGGTTCTTCTCTTGTTGATGTTAATCTTGCTGTTGGAACGATTGTTTCGATTTACGAGGGAGATAATCTTTTACGGCCTGGCCGTAATCAGGTTGCCGCCCTTTATGTTCTTTATGGCCCACGCACAACCATGGTGGTCTCAACCGGAAAGGGTGTGCATGAATTTGCCATGAACCAACTGATGGAATTTGATCTGGTTCAGGAAAATATCCAGTTGCAAGGCCCGGCCAAGATCTATGCACCAGGTGGTTTGCGCAGCAAATACACTAAGGGGACTTTGGAGTTTGTTCGCTCTCTCGAAGCCAGTGGTACGAAGCTACGTTATTCAGGCGGGTTCGTTCCAGATATCAACCAGGTTCTGATCAAGGGTGGTGGAATCTTCTTGTATCCACATCTTACTGATAATCCGCATGGTAAGTTACGCCTCCTTTATGAGTTGAATCCCATGGCCTTTCTGGTTGAACAGGCTGGTGGCGCTGCTTCGAATGGTAGGCAGAGAATCCTGGATATTGATCCTGAGAACCTTGATCAGTGTGCACCGGTTTTTATCGGAACCAAGGAAGCTGTGGCGCAGGCTGAGCAGTTTATTCGTGACGAAGAGGGCTGAGGGGCGTTGGTTTCTATCTAAAGCAAAAGGGGGACACGTATCGAGTACATGTCCCCCTTTTTTCGTCGTAGATTACGGGGACATGTACTTGTTACGTGTCCCCATAATTGTTTGTAACGCAAAGACTCAATAAAAAAGGCCCGGCAGAATAATCTGCCGGGCCTCAGTTTTACAGGAATTAACTGGTAATTACTCAGCCAGCTCTTTACCTTTTTCGTAGCCCATGCTGTAGGCCTTCTTGTTCAGGTCTTTAAAGGCCGCAGGGACCTTACGCAGCACTGCTTCTTCGCCGGATTCTCTGGCGACGACACCGGTGAGACCGATGACCGCGCCGAGAGCAACGACGTTGGCGACGATCTCACGACCGATATCTTCTTTGGCCATGCGCATGATCGGCAGGCGAAGAACCTTGAAGTCACCTTCAGGAGCGTTTTGTACGAAGTCAGAGTCAATCAGGAGCAGACCGCCCTTTTTGATGCCGGTAGCGTACTTGTCTGCTGCTTCCTGGGTCATTGCCAGGCATGCGTCAACAATGGTTGCTTTTGGGTAGTCAATAGGTTCATCAGAAATGATGACCTCCGACTTGGAAGCGCCACCGCGGGCTTCAGGACCGTAGCTTTGAGACTGTACGGCACTTTTACCTTCGATGATGGACGCTGCTTCCGCGAGGATAATTCCAGCGGTGATCAGGCCTTGACCACCCGCACCGGAAAAGCGAAGCTCATAACGTTCAGCCATGGTTCTTTCTCCTTTTCGTAGTGATCAGGCGCCTTGCGCCTTTTTGATTACGTTAGCGTACTGAGCAGTATACTCAGGCTTCTCGGTGTCTTCGAACAACACGCCAGTCAGGAACTTGCCTTCAAGTTGCTCGGCAGTCATCTTGGCAGCAGCCTTGATAGGAACAGCCTCAGCTTTGAGGCGCTTCATCATGTCGATGACTGAGCGGAACTTGTTGCGTCGACCGTATGTGGTAGGGCAGTCGTCGATAACTTCGATGATCGCCATACCTTTGTGCTGGATACCCTTAACGATCAACTTGTCGATCTCACGGGGGTGAGCTGCAGTGGTCCGTGCTACAAAAGTAGCGCCGGCACCGATAGCCAACTTGGAGATGTCGAAGATTGGGTCGGGGTTGCCGTAAGGTGTGGTCGATGCCAGGTCACCAGTTGGTGTACAAGGCGAGAACTGACCACCGGTCATGCCGTAGATGTAGTTGTTCATCAGCACGTAAGTCATGTCGATGTTGCGACGACAGGCGTGGATGAAGTGGTTACCACCGATAGCAGTACCGTCTCCGTCGCCACCACAGCAAATAACGTTCATTTCAGGTTTGGCCATCTTGACGCCGGTTGCAAACGCTGCTGCACGGCCATGAGCGGTGTGCAGTGTGCAAGCATCGAGGTAGCCAGGCAGGCGGCTTGCGCAGCCGATACCTGAGACAATGGCAGTGTTTTTGCGATCAAGCTCGCAAGTGTCCATGGCCCGGATCAGGCCCTTCATTACTATGCCGTGACCACAACCGGGGCACCAGATGTGCGGTAGCTTGCCGGGACGGATCGACTTTTCATAATCGTAAGCCATTTTAGAGTACCTCCTTGACCTTGGCCATGATCTGACCTGGATTGAGCGGATCACCGTCAACCCTGCCTTCATGGACCACAACGCAGTTCCCTTTGGCAACGCGCTCAACTTCGAGAACCATCTGGCCGAGGTTCATTTCGGCGACGACGATCGCTTTAACTTGATCTGCCAGTTCAGCAGTACGTTTCTCCGGGAAAGGCCAGAGAGTGATCGGGCGGAACAGACCTGCTTTGATGCCTTCTTTACGCAATTCATTGACTGCGTAACGGGCAGAACGGGATGTTGAACCGTAGGCCCAGATAACGACGTCGGCATCTTCAGTCAGGTACTCTTCGTATGACTCGATGTCAGCAATGCTGTCCATGACCTTGTCGACCTGACGACGTTCTTCAGCATCAACCAGGCTGGCTTTTGTGGTCGGGAAGCCATCATCAGCCTTGTTCAGGCCTGTGACATGGTACTTGTAGTCAGAACCGAAAGCAGCCAGTGGTGGGACTTGGCCTTTAGTCGAGTCGTAAGGTTTGTAGTCTTCAGGACCAACGCTAGGAGCCTCGCGATCAATGACTTCAAGCTCGCCTGGCTCGGGGAATTCGATGCGCTCGCGCATGTGGCCGACGATCTCGTCGTAGAGAACCTGTACCGGCATGCGGTATTTTTCTGCCAGATTGAAAGCTCTCACAGTTTCGGAGAAGATCTCCTGGCAGGAATCAGGAACTAGAGCGATCGCCGCATGGTCACCGTGAGTACCCCACATGGCCTGCATGACGTCAGACTGACCAGGGCCAGTCGGCATGCCGGTCGAAGGGCCACCACGCATAACATTAATGATGACACAGGGCACTTCGGCAATGCAGGCATAGCCGATCAGTTCCTGCTTGAGGGAGACGCCAGGCCCGGAGGTTGCGGTAATCGCTTTGGCACCAGTTAGGGACGCACCAATGACCGAAGCCATCGCTGCGATTTCGTCTTCCATCTGAATGAATTTGCCGCCGATTTTTGGGAGTTCGACTGAAAGAACTTCAGCGACCTCAGTCGAGGGGGTGATTGGGTAACCACCGAAGAATGTGCACCCGGCGTATAGAGCACCTTGTGCGCAGGCTTCGTTCCCCTGTAATAGAGCAACTTTCTTAGCCACGTTTACTCTCCTTAAGAATAGGAATTAATCGTTTACTCGTCATGAACCTTGATGGCGAAGTCCGGGCAAAGCAACTCACACTGCATGCACTTGATGCAATCTTCCGGTCTTGGAACTGTAACCAGGAAGACGTCCATCTCTAGGACATTCTTCGGGCAGAATTCGACGCAGATACTGCAACCCTTGCAGTTACGCTCGATGATTTCGAGTCTGGCACCACTCATTCTGTTTAGTCTCCTTTGTTCTTGATTTTTCGCTTAAAAATAGCGAATTTTGCGGCGCAAGATAGCATGTTTACTTATCTCGTTCCACAATAAATTTTGTATGCACTATACTTTTTCCTGCATATTTAACGTGACTTAAAAAATAGTCGGAAAACCTCGTTAAATTACAGTTTGAATGTACCTGAGTCAGAGAGCTTAATGACGTCAGAGAGAGCCCATCATTGGCCAGCCTAAGCCACTTAAAAATCATAGACGAACCTAATGGTGCGACTTTAGATTTTTAAGTAGCTTATTCAAGCCAAGCACGCACACTCTCTAATCCGCCATAAACTCACTGACTCAGCTAATAAAGAAGGGCAATGTTGCCATTGCCCTTCTTTGGGTTTGGCTTTTAACTTATTAAGACTTACAGCAGACCCATCTTCTCCAGGTCGGCAATCAAGCCTTTAACTGCGTTAGCAGAGTTGTCCATCAGGGCTTGCTCTGTCGCGTCGAGTTTGAACTCGATGATCTTCTCGACACCAGCAGAGCCAAGAACACAAGGAACACCAACGTAGTAACCATTAACACCAAACTCGCCGTTAAGCAGAGCGCAGACTGGCAGGACGCGTTTCTGATCCTTGAGGATCGACTCGGTCATTGCAATGGCTGCAGAAGCAGGGCTGTAGAAAGCGCTACCTGTTTTGAGCAGCTTAACAACTTCGCCGCCAGCAGCTTTAGTACGCTCGACCATAGCGGTCATAACTTCTTCTGCCTTGGCAGCGGATTTATACTTATTCTCAAGCAGTTCCATTACTGGAATGCCCTGAACGCTTGCGTAGCGAATCAAAGGAACCATGGTGTCGCCATGACCACCGAGGGTCATTGCGGTAACGTCTTTAACAGATACTTCGAGCTCCCAAGCGATGAATGCTGCGAAACGTGCGGAGTCGAGAACGCCAGCTTGACCAATAACGCGCTCTGCCGGGAAGCCGGTGACTTTGCGGCACAGGGTAACCATAGCGTCGAGAGGATTGGAGATTACGATGACGATTGCATCAGGTGCGTTGACACGGATACCTTCAGCAACTGCGGTCATGATCTTGGAGTTAACTTCGATCAGGTCATCGCGGCTCATGCCGGGCTTACGAGGCAGGCCAGCAGTAACGATAACAACGTCGGAGCCTGCAATGTCAGTGTAGCTGTTGGTGCCAGTGCAAGAAACGTCAAAACCGTCAATTGGTGATGCTTCGGCAAGGTCGAGAGTTTTGCCCTGAGGCATGTCCTCAACGATATCGAATAATACTACGTCACCCAGCTCACGAAGGCAGGCCAGTTGAGCCAGCACGCCACCAATCTGTCCACCACCGATCAATGAAATTTTTGCTCTTGCCATTTTCTCTCTCCTTATCAGTTGGAATAAAGAATAGGGACGGAGCCCATTGGCTCCGTCCCATCCGTGTTAATTTACATGTTGTCGATAATTGCGTTCAGCGTCGCGCTTGGGCGCATGGCCGCAGCAGCTTTAATTGGGTCAGGGCGGAAGTAACCACCGACGTCAACCGGGGAACCCTGGCAGTCGATCATCTCAGCGTCGATCTTGGCAACGTTAGCCTCAATGTCTGCAGCAACCTTGGCAAAGCGTGTCTTCATTTCAACATCTTTGTCCTGAGCAGCCAGAGCCTGTGCCCAGTAGAATGCTAAGTAGAAGCTACCACCGCGGTTGTCGATCTCTTTAACCTTACGGGAAGGCAGTTTCTGGTTCTCAAGGTACTGACCAATTGCAGCATCCAGAGTCTCGGCCAGGATAGCAGCCTTCGGGTTGTTATCAGCAGAAGCCGCTTGCTCCAGAGAAGGAACCAGGGCGCAGAACTCACCGAGGGAATCCCAACGGATGTGACCTTCTTTAAGGAACTGCTCAACGTGCTTCGGAGCAGAGCCGCCAGCGCCAGTCTCGAACAGACCGCCACCTTCGATCAAAGGAACGATCGAAAGCATACGAGCTGAGGTGCCAAGCTCAAGGATTGGGAAGAGGTCGGTCAGGTAATCTCTCAGAACATTACCGGTAACGGCGATGGCGTTCTTGCCTTCGCGAACCAGCTTGAGGGAGAACTTCATTGCGGCGACAGGATCCATGATCTGGATATCGAGGCCAGCAGTGTCGAACTCAGGCAGGTACTTGTTGACCTTTTTGATGATCTCAGTATCGTGACCGCGATTGGCGTCGAGCCAGAAGATACAAGGCTCACCGGAAGCTTTAGCGCGGCTAACGGCCAATTTGACCCAGTCTTTGATTGGCACATCTTTGGCCTGGCTGGAACGGTAGATGTCGTCCTTGCTGACCGGCTGCTCAAGCAGAACGGTACCAGTAGAGCTAACAACCTGGAACTTACCGTCAGCAGGAGCTTCGAAGGTCTTATCGTGAGAACCGTACTCTTCAGCTTTCTGAGCCATCAGACCAACGTTGGCGACGCTACCCATGGTGGCCGGGTTGAACTGACCGTTCTTGTTAGCGTCTTCACAGATCTCGCGGTAGATGGTGGCGTAGCAGCGATCAGGAACCATAGCGATGGTGTCCTGCAGTTCGTCAGCCAGGTTCCACATACGGCCGCCGTCACGAACAACGTTCGGCATAGAAGCATCAACGATGACGTCGTTAGGGACGTGCAGGTTGGTGATGTTCTTGCGGGAGTCAACCATCGCCAGAGCAGCCTGACCTTCGTAGCAAGCGTTGATGTCAGCTTCGATTTCAGCTTTCTTGTCAGCCGGAAGCTTGTTCAGCTTGTTGAGGATGTCGCCCATACCCAGGTTCGGGTTGGCGCCGATCGAAGCCAGGGTGTCGGCATGCTTGTCGAGAGCAGACTTGAAGTAAACTTTGACGCAGTGACCGAACATGATTGGGTCGGAAATCTTCATCATGGTTGCTTTGAGGTGCAGAGAGAGCAGTACGCCCTTCTCTTTGGCCTCAAGGGCTGTCTTAGCGTAGAACGCTTGCAGAGCAGCGACTTTCATGACTGAGCTGTCGAGAATCTCGCCAGCCTGCAGGGCCAGACCCTCTTTCTTTACGGTTACGTTGCCAGCAGCGTCAACAAACTGAATCTTGACAGTGTCGGCAGCGTCCATGGTGATAGATTTTTCAGTCTCGTAGAAGTCTCCGCCGTCCATGTGGGCAACGCGGCACTTGGATGTGCCTGGAGCTGGCCAGTCCTGCATCATGCGGTGCGGGTTCTTCTGAGCGAATTTTTTAACCGAAGCGGCAGCACGACGATCAGAGTTACCTTCACGCAGAACTGGGTTAACGGCAGAACCAAGACACTTGGAGAAACGGACTTGCAGTTCTTTCTCTGCGTCAGTCGTCGCCTCTTCAGGGTAGCTGGGGATATCGTAGCCCTTTTCCTGCAGCTCGGCGATAGCTTCTTGCAGCTGTGGGATCGAAGCGCTGATGTTCGGCAGCTTGATTACGTTTGCTTCCGGCTTTACAACCAACTCGCCCAGCTCAGAAAGGTAGTCAGCTATCTTCTGATCTTCAGTCAAGTTGTCAGGGAAGTTTGCGATAATGCGACCGGACAGTGAAATGTCCTTGGTTTCAACCTCTACTCCAGTGCCCTTGCAGAATGCCTGAACAATTGGAAGGAATGCGTAGGTAGCCAACGCGGGTGCTTCGTCAATTTCTGACCAGATGATCTTTGCCATGTCTCTCTCCTAGGTAAAGTTTTTATACAGAATTGCCAGAGGCAGAATCTACAAATAAAAAATGCGCAAGAAAGCCTTGCGGAAAGGTGTATACAGTATACAAACGGCTTTATCACTGTCAAGGAAAAAGTAAGGCCGATTCAGGGAGCAAAGCAAGGGGTGATTTTAATCAAAAGGTAACGAATTTATAAGTGCTTTAATGAGCTTTTGTGCGGAGGGGGCAATAGAGGTGAAGTGCCCGTTAATTGCGGATCTGAGCGGCCTGATTGCTCTCTTTATGTGGAAGTTGTTCCGGTGATACGTGAGCAATCTCAATGGCTTGTCGTTACAGGGGGATGGAAACGGTTTTTTACTGCTTGATTTCGGTGCTTGAAGGGACAGGAAAAATGTCAGATTCACGGGCTGTCTGACGAGCGTCTTCAAGGTCAGCTTCAGTCATGTCACGACGAATACTGAGTGACTGTCCGGGGAAGATCTGGCGTGGGTCCTTGATCTGGTCGCGATTGGCCTGGTAAAGCAGTGGCCATAATAAACCCTCGCCGTAGACCTCAGGTTGCGCAGAGATCGTCCAGAGGTTTTCACCGTCACCAACGGCGTAATCACTTGCCGGCACGACTTTCGGTTTGGTTTTAACGACCTTTTTGGGCTGAGGGGTTGGTTTCTTCTTCTCTGTTACCGGTGATTTTTGCTTCCGCTCCTCAAGGGTTTTCAGGCTAGCTTCTTCTTCGATTCTGGCCTGTTTTTTTTCTTCTTTCAGGCGTCTGGCCTGAGCCTCTTCAGTGAGGACAACTGCACGACGAGCGTGCTGCAAGGAAAAATCCAGAGAGTCTCGCGCATCGCCGTAGTCGGAGTCCTGCATGGCAGCGCGCGCATCATTAAGGGCGGTTCTGGCCGCCTGGTATTCAGCGGGAGCGAATTCAGGCGCCTGCTTGGCGTAGGCCCTTCCTACCATATACTCAGCAGCGTCCAACTCCTGCAGGGGAGGCTTGGCACATGAGCTTAGAAGGAGCGCGGTTATTATAAAAAACAGGCAACGCAACATTACGCGTTTATTCCATTTCAACGAGTAACTGGTTTATGACGACTTCTGCTGAGAGCTTGCAGCCAGGCGGATGCCGAGCTCACGCAGTTGCTTTTCGTCGACTGCTCCCGGAGCCTCTGACATCAGACACGTTGCCTTCTGGGTCTTCGGGAAAGCGATGACGTCGCGAATCGAACTGGCACCGGTAAGAATCATCATGACCCGGTCCAGGCCGAAGGCGATGCCGCCATGAGGTGGTGCACCAAATTCAAGGGCATCGAGCAGGAAGCCAAACTTTTCGCGGGCTTCTTCCTCTCCGATGCCGAGCAGTTTGAACATCTGGCTCTGCACGTCCTGGTTATGAATACGGATGCTGCCTCCGCCAATCTCTGAGCCGTTCAGGACCAGATCGTAAGCTTTGGCCCGCACTTTGCCGGGCTCCGTTTCAAGGAGATGGACGTCTTCATCCATAGGGGCTGTGAAGGGATGATGAACTGCGACATGACGACGGGCTTCGGCGTCCCATTCGAGTAAGGGAAAGTCTGTGATCCAGACAAATTTGTAGTCGTTCGGGTCTGCCAGTTCCAGCTTGTTGCCGAGATGGCCACGCAGGCGGCCAAGCGCTTCATTGGTGATTGCGGGAGTGTCTGCACCGAAGAGGAGCAGGTCGCCCGGTTGAGCGTCGAGTGCGGCACCGATGTCGGCCAGTTCCTGTTCGGTAAAGAACTTGGCGATCGGTGATTGCCAGGTGCCGTCTTCCTGAATCTTGACCCAGGCCATTCCTTTCGCGCCGTAGATGGCGACGAAGTCGGTCAGATCGTCGAGCTCTCTGCGCGAGAAGGTTGCGCAGCCCTTGGCGTTGATGGCCTTAACCAGACCACCACTCTCCGCGACGCTGGCAAAGACCTTGAAACCACAACCTTTGACAAGCTCTGTAATGTTGATCAGCTCCATGTCAAAGCGCAGATCCGGGTTATCAACACCGTAACGGTCGAGCGCTTCTGCGTAGGTCATGCGAGGTATTGGCACGGTGATGTCTGCGTCGACGGTTTTTTTGAAAACCGTCTCAATCATGCCTTCCATGATCGACATGATGTCGTCACGGTCAACAAAGGAAAGCTCGCAATCAATCTGGGTGAACTCAGGTTGCCGGTCAGCGCGAAGGTCCTCATCGCGGAAGCACCTGACAATCTGGAAGTAACGATCGAAACCGGAGACCATAAGCAGCTGCTTGAAGAGCTGCGGAGACTGGGGAAGAGCATAGAAGTTGCCAAGGTTAACCCGACTCGGTACCAGGTAGTCACGTGCACCTTCAGGAGTACTCTTGGTTAGCATCGGTGTTTCGATTTCCAGGAAGTCTTTCTCGGTCAGGTAGTTGCGAACCGTCTGAGCCACTTTGTGGCGCATGATCAGGTTCTGCTGGATACCTACGCGGCGAAGGTCGAGATAACGATACTTGAGGCGCAGGTTCTCGGCGACTTCGGAGAATTCGTCAAGCATGAAGGGCGGTGTCTTGGCCGGGTTGAGGATGCGAATCTCGCTGATTTCAACTTCAACTTCACCGGTTGCCATCTTCGGGTTGACGGTGCCTTCAGGACGCGGAGAGACTTTGCCGAAAGCGGCCACCACAAACTCGTTACGAACCGCTTCTGCCTTGGCGTGTGCTTCTGGGTCGCGATCGGGGTCGAGGGCCAGCTGGCCGATGCCGGTACGGTCACGAAGGTCGATAAAAATCAGACCGCCATGGTCACGTCGACGGTGAACCCAACCCATCATGCAGACTTCTTTGCCAATATCTTCTTTGCGCAATTCGCCGCAGTAATGAGTTCTTTTCCAATCTCCGAGTATATCGCTCAAGGGGCTAACTCCTTAAAATGAATGTGGTATTTGTTGTGCCGCGCCTGCACCTACAGATGAGGCAAGCGAGCATTATATCGATGCTCGCATAGAGCGTCAAGCGTCATGAATTTCTCTGAGCAGGCGACCCTCCAGCCCGTCCAGATCAACCTCTTCCTGGCTGCTTTCATCCATGTTGCGCAGCTGCGCAACACCACGTTCGAGTTCGTCTTCTCCGAGGATGAGGACCCGGCGGGTTTTCATCTTGTCGGCGCGGCGTAGCTGGGCTTTCAGGCTCTTGCCGGTATATTCCATCTCAACCAGTACACCTTCGCGCTGCAGGCGGGTCAGCATGGCAAAGCCGGCCTTGGTCGCCGTCTCACCGAGGGTTGCAATAAAGAGCTCAGGACGGGGCGGTTCGATGCTTTGTTCACCAAGCATCAGTGCCAGCCGTTCCAGGCCGATGGCGAAGCCGATGCCCGGCAAGTCCGGGCCGCCCAGGTCTTTGATCAAACCATTGTAACGGCCGCCGGCGGCAACAGCATTCTGTGAACCGAGGCTGCCGGTCACCATTTCAAAGGTGGTTTTAGTGTAGTAGTCGAGACCGCGTACCATGCGTGGGTTCACCGTGTAGCTTACTGACAGGGCATCGAGGTGCTCTTTAACCTGACCGAAGTGAGTCTCGCAACCGATGCAGAGGTTGTTAAGCATGGCTGGTGCGTCAACCGTTGCTTCCTTGCATCCGGGTACCTTGCAGTCAAGAACGCGTAGCGGGTTCGTGGTGTAGCGTCGCTGGCAGTCGGCGCAGAGTGATTCGATGTGCTGCTCCAGGAAGCTGATCAGAGTCTCACGGTAGCTTGGACGACATTCCGGACAACCAAGGGAGTTGATCTGCAGAACCACATCGGGAATTTTCGTGGTCTGAAAGTAGTGGCTGAGCATGGCCAGCACCTGGGCGTCGATCTTGGGATCGTCGACACCAATGACTTCTGCCCCGATCTGGTGAAATTGACGGTAGCGGCCTTTCTGAGGACGCTCGTGGCGGAACATAGGGCCGATATAGTAGAGTTTCGAGACCGGATCCAGAGCATACATCTTGTGCTGAATGAAGGAGCGCATCACAGGAGCCGTTCCTTCCGGACGCAGGGTCATCGAGGTGCCGCCCTTGTCGGTGAAGGTGTACATCTCTTTTTCAACGATGTCTGTGGTCTCGCCGATCGAGCGACAGAAGAGGTCGGTTTTTTCGACGACCGGCACGCGGATCTCACGGTAACCAAAGGCGCCGAAAACCTTGCGGGCCTGCTCTTCGAGATGCTGCCAGGTTTCAACGTTGCCGGGCAGAATGTCGTTCATACCCTTGATGCCTGTAATACTCACTTTATTTAAGACTCCAGAGTTGTTAAGCGTTTTTGGAAATCAATTTTAACGCGGAGACACGGAGGTGCAGAGGAAAAATTAAAAACATTAGCTTCATGTCTTACTCTGCGCCTCCGCGCCTCCGCGTTGAATAAGGTCTTTAATAGTACACTCAAAAAACATGAGTAGGGCTTTTTACTCGTTCTCACGCTGTCCGTCAACCCGGTAAACCCCGACCATGGTGTTTTTCCCTTTGAATGTGATCGGTTCGAGTCGTGTTACATGGACGGCCTCGGCAACGATCCGGTAGGTGTTCTCGGAAATAAGAACCTCTCCCGGTTGAGCTATGCCCTGCATACGGGCGGCAATGTTAAACTCCTCATCAATCACCGTGTATTCCATTTTGGTTGACGAACCGATGTTGCCGGCGACGACGGGTCCCGTATTTACACCGATTCCCATCGGCAGGGTCTGTTGGTAGCGTTCGATGATCTCTGGGGAAACAGTTTGGGATTGACTGGCTTCGCCGGTCTGGAAGCAGCCCGGCAGGATGATGAAGAGTAAGCCGCCCAAGGCCAAGGCAGCCAGGGCGCGCGAGATCATGTATTGCCAACCTCCGAAGCGCTCCGGGAAACGTTGCGGTCATTTTTGCCGAGATACATCGCTTTGTCGGCCATGTCAATCATCTCTTCCAAGCCTGTTGCGTGAATCGGGTAAGTGGCATGACCGACGGTTGCCGTCAGGCGATTGATGCTGTTATGACCGGTGGAGAACTCGAACTCAGCAATGGTTGACCGGATTCGTTCTGCAACGATTTTGGCGCCACGTGTGTCAGTCTCTACCAGAAGAGCGGTAAATTCATCACCACCGTATCGGAAGAGCATGTCGGCATCACGGACACATTCACGCAACCGTTCGCCGACCTGGCGCAAAACGCCGCTGCCGACCAGGTGGCCATACTTGTCGTTGATGTTCTTGAACAGGTCAAGGTCGATAAAAGCCAGGGAAAATTCCAGACCGTAACGTTCTGAACGGCGGATTTCCTGCTCGAGAGCTATATGCAGGTAGCGGTGGTTGTACAGTCCGGTCAGATCGTCCGTGTAAATCAGCTCCCGGGCGCCCTGATATTGGCAGGCGTTGCGAAAGCCAAGGGAAACCTGTTCGGCGAGAAAGTTCAGATTCTGCTGCGAGTCTGATTTTGGAAGGTCAGAGACGTTCGGGTTGCAAAGGACTAGGCCAGTCCTTGGCCCTGTCCTGTTTCATTCAGCAAGGTGCTCAGCGATTCTTGAAAGAGATTGTCGATATTCAGCAGGCCGGAGAGATGTTGGCCTTTTTGGTAGAGACGGATCTGGCTCTGCAGCAGGGTGTTCTCTGCAATCAGACGACGCTGCTCAAAGCAGATTTTGACGGTGTGACGCAGTTGCTCGGGATTGCATGGCTTGAGGAGGTAATCTCGAGCCCCGCCTTTCAACGCCTGAATTGCCGTTTCTACGGTGGCATTGCCAGTGGCGAGGATGATATCCGGGGCTGGATCGAAAGAGCGTGTGCGGCGGATCAATTCCAGACCGCAAATTTCGGGCATGACCATGTCGGTCAGGATGACATCGACTTTTGTCCGTGACAGATAGTCGAGAGCTTCCTTGCCGGAGCCGACAGACTCGATACTGTAAAGGTCGCCATCCGAGAGGATCTCGGTAAAGAGGCGACGGAAAAAAACTTCATCATCTACAATAAGAATCTTTGGTTTTGGCATGCTTTAGCCCTTCGTTGATTAGCTTTTCAAACTAGCAAACTCCTTGAAATGAGTCAATTATTATCCCTGTCGAGGTTTCCCCCTGATCTAATCATCCTCTTTTACAGTCGTGCCATGCCAGCGATCATTGACAATACTGAATTGCAGCATCCCTTGTGTGTCAGTTCTGAAGACATCAACCTGCTGTTTGTCGCAAGCCTCCATTGTCTGCAGATGGGGAAAGCCATAAGGGTTGCCGCGTCCTGCCGAGACAAAAACCGCTGTGGGCTTTAACCACTCCAGGTAGCGCAGCGGGTCTGCGTGACGACTGCCGTGATGCGACATTTTCAAAAGAGTGACTCGGCCAGGCAGACCCGCTTCAGCAAGTTGTGACAAGCCTGCGCCGAAGAGGTCTGCGGTCAGTAAGGCCCCTTGACCATGGCTGCCTGCGAAAACAGCAACAGAGCGTTCGTTTTTGTCACGCGACCTCTGCGACGGGGCAAAGATGCTGAAACCCCTGTGCCCGTCATTTATCAGGTGAGTCCATCCTTTGCTGAGACGTTCTACCGGCACATCTTTATCGTGAAGCGCCTGTTGCAACTCCGCTGTAAGGTCTTCGACCTCTGCGGCCAGGTAAAATTTTGCGACCGGGAAACGTTGGACGACGTAGGTCAGTCCCGATGTGTGGTCAGGATGATTATGCGTAAGAATGACCCCAGCCAATTGCCTGACGCCCATTCGGCCGAGGGCAGGGCTGACCAGCTGCTCTCCGGGGTCGATAGATGACCCCGGCAGACCACCACCGTCCACGAGGTAGTGAGAACCTGCCAGAGAGACAAGGGTCGCGTCACCCTGGCCGACACTGATCGCAGTCACCTGCAACTCGGCAATCTGCGGTTGCGTTATCCAGGCTGCCGTCACGGTTACTACGAGAAGAGCGCTGCGGGCCAGCCAGTGTGTTCTTTGTCTCCCGAAAGGCAGGCAGATCATCAGTAGGCCGATCAACAGAATCAGGGTGGAGAGCGTTAGATAGCAGGGTATCGCCGTCAAGCCTGGCCATTGGCTGATGGTGGTGACGATCTTTATCGCCAGCGTTACCAACTTGGCCGCTACCAATAGGCCGGTGTCGGCGAGGAGGTTGGAGAAGGGCAGCGCTGCCAGGCTGAGCAAGCCCAGTGGCACTGCTCCCCAGGCAATTAACGGAATGGCGAAGAGGTTGGTCAATAACCCGGCAGGGCTGAACTGATGGAAATGCCACAAGCTTGCGGGGGCGGTCGCAAGGGTCGCTGCGATAGTTGTCATGATCAGCGTTAATGGCCAGCGCACCAGCTTGGCATAATCTACTGTCTTTCTCTGCCAGTGTGGCAGCCAGATGAGGATTCCCGCAACCCCTGAAAATGAGAGTTGAAAGCCTGGTTGAAAGAGCGCCAGGGGATTGCATAGCAACAAGCAGAAGGCCACTGTTGCCAGAAGGATGCAAGGAGGTGTGCGCCGCCCCCTGGCAAAGAGCAAGGCGACTATGGTTGCCATCAAGAAAGCGCGTTGAGTCGCCCATGCGTTGCCGGTCAGCAGCAGGTAGATTGCAAGAGGGACGATCAGCAAAACCGGAACAATTCGCTGGGGTGGGCACCAGAGCGCCAGACGTTGACTGCGTGTGTAAAGCCATTTGCCGAGTTGGTATAAGAGCAGGGCCAAAAGACCGAAGTGGAGCCCGGAGATTGCAAACAGGTGCGCGACACCGCTACTGGAGAGGAGCTGACGCTGCTCGACGCTGATTCCTCCCCGCCAGCCAAGCAGGAGTGATTGTAGGAACCCTGCGGCGTCGTCCGGCACGACCTCTTTGATATGCGTTGCAAGACTGTGCCGCCAGTTCTCCAGATAAGAGTTCTCTGTTGCTGGATGGTTTACCAGAACCGTCAGATCCTCAGCACGATTAAGAAAGGAGGTGACGTAAATTTTGCGCGCTGCGAGATATAGAGGATAGTTGAACTCACCCGGGTTGCCGAAACGCGATGGTTGCCGTAATCTTGACCTCCATCGAATAATCTGCCCGGGGCTGGCCTGTAATTCTCCTCCTTTGATGTAAAGCAGAAGCCTGCCGGTTACCTTGGCTGCCGTTCTGCCCTTCACAACCTGCTGGACGTCTGTCAACAGGCGATAACCTCCGTTCGTCCTTTTCTCGGAAGTGAGAACCCTGCCTTCTATAACAGCCGCAGGCTTGTCGGCAAACCGACTGATATGGTTGTGGACGACAGGAGCTTTAAGGGCCAGAGAGGCCTGTATGAATCCACCAAGACAGAGCAGGATCGTAACGGGGAGCCAACCCCATCTTGAACGACGGAGAGGCACCCATGCCAGGAGTAAGAGCCCTAAAACTAAGGCGCAACCGGTTGTATCCCAAGGCGCAATAACGCACGTCAAGGAGATGCCGGTCGCATATGCGGCCAGCAGCGCTATGACAGTCAAGACTTAACGCTCGATGCCGAATGCTGCCAGAAGTGTCGCGAGGGAGTCGAGATCCCGTGCCTCGGGTTTTTCTTTCTGTTCAAAATCGAGCAGAGTGTTGGCACGAGTGGCGTCGATTTGACGGCCTGTCAGACGGAGCTGATCAACGCCTCCGCCGGGGGGTAGCTTTAGAGTGATGTGGCTCTTGCCGGCGAAGAGGAAGAGCGATTTGAAGGTGACGTTGTCCAGGTAGGGTTTTGCTTCAAGGAGCAGCTTCTGATGGTCGCCGATTGAAATATAGATCGGGTTGCCCATAGCGCGCAGGGAGAGGTCGAAGAAACCACTCTCCTTGAGAGTTATCGGGAAGCGGACCTCAGCTGGAAGTGGCCCTGCTCTCAGCCATTTTCCTCCACTTGGTTGACCAAGGTGTGGAATGTTGACGACCTTGACCTCACTCTGTTTTAGATCTTCTGCTTCGATAACCAGTGGGCTAGGGTTAGCGGGGAAAAGCTCAGCCAGTTGCCAGGCCTGTAACAGTGTGGTTTGCAGCACCTGCCAGCTCAAGGGTTCGTCAGGCAGCCAGCCACCATCAGGAGTGATGGCTGCCAGGTTCGGAGCATTCAGAGAGATATAGTCGATAGAGCCATTGGGAGGTAAGGTGACCAGAATCTCCTGTGCTCCACTTTGCAACTCAAAGCTGCCAAGCTTCACTTCTGTAAATTCGTTCTCAGCATCGGCAGTGACCTGCTCTCCGGCAATGTTGAAAAGATGGCCTTCCTGACGAAGGTGAGCTTTGATCAGATATTCACCGCTGACAGGGAGGTTGAATCTCAAGTGCACTCTGGTCGGTTCTCTCGTACCGTGAAGCCAGCTTTGGCCACTGAAAGAGCCAAAGTTTTTAAACGACATGATTGAGACATTGTCTTCGTCTTTTGAGAAAACGTCTTCTGCTTCAAAGCGAAGCTCTCTGTTGCCGGTCAGAATGTTGATGTAGTCGGGGTCCTGCGGCTCGTCCGGAAGGCCGTATGACCACCCGGAGGCATCGACCAGAGCGATCATCCAGTCCCGCTGGGTCAGCTCCTGGGCGTATCCCGGCAAGGCCGTAAAGGTCAGGAAAAGAAAGAAAAAGAAGTGGCGTGCTAAAGCTCTCATAGCTCCGTATCGTTGCATGATGAGTGGTCCCTCCAAGTCAAAATTACAATAAATATCAATAATAACTTTTAACCTATCACAGCATATCAACCTTGGAAAGTCTGTCTGGCCTGATGCCTTTAAAAATATCTGGTTATCTACTTCGCTCCAATAAACTGTTACTTAAACGTTTCTGGTGACTGACTAAACGAAATCTTTAAACCGGAAAATCACACGACCTGCCACACGCGCGCAGAGATCGCGGAGAAAGACCCGTCATACCCTAGCAACCTGTCGGACTAACCATGAACTGGCTGCAAATCTGCCTGTTTGGTCCATATTTCAGCTCCTTTTCGACCAATAGATACGTATATTACTCGCAACAGAGCCAAAATCTGTTCTCAAACGGTCAAATTTTCGCTTCAGCCCAGATAGTCCGATAGGCTGCTAGCTTTCTAGGTTTTGTCTTCCTCTGCGATCTCT
>JAAXQF010000457.1 GCA_012974435.1 Desulfuromonadales bacterium
ACATTGATCAGGCCGAGATCAAAGAAATCGAGTCCGGTCTGGGTCTGGATAAACCCGATCAGCTCCATCAACGGCACGCCGCTGAATGAACCATCTACTGTGTCGGCGCCACCCTTTGGCCCCCAGTAGGTGACGAACTGCGGTGCGATATCGACAGTGATGTCATCATGCGACTCAGTAACCACCAGGGTGGTCTCAGAGGCCCCAGTAAGGGTAAAGACTGTGCCTTCGCTAGCTTGATCAAAGGTCGCGGGCAGACCTTCTGCCTGACCGAACATGATGTAATGGGTCAATGGGGTCAGGCCATCATTGGCCAGGGCAATACGAATATCTTCGGTACCCTTGTCAGCCCAGTTGGCGGCAGTCACGGGATCTTCCTGCAGCAACGCCAGCTTGGCACCCAGATAAGCATCAACCTGGAAATTGCTCGAGGGGTCGATACTCTCAGAAGCGCCCCACTGCAGGTAGTGCTCATAAACGTCGCCATCCCAGGCAGCTTCAAAGGCATCTCTTGCCTCGCCTACGGTCGCGTAGCCACCGCCAGCAACCAGATCAAGCGCCTTATTGGTGGTGTACTCTTCGGCATTAAAAAATTCATTCGGGGCCAAACCCTCAGTGCAACCATACTGTGAATAGTGCTGCTCTACAGTGAGGCTATGATCGTTAAGCAGTGTCTCTGCAAAATCTTCCGTGGTCTTTCCAGACCAAGCGTTCGGATCGTCAAGCTGCAACTGTGCCAGCTTTTGTCCCAGATAATATTCAGCATTAAATCCTTGCAAACTCATAATCAATCGTCTCCTAACAAGGTTGTGTTCGGAATCAGCGGCATCTACCGCCAGCAAATTAAAAACCTACTCTAAACCCGAGCTAAGCTCCTAAAAAACAGAAGCTTTCTACGTAACCAATGAACCCCCTTTTCTTTGATTTATCAAAATTTCAAATGACAACACACAAGAGATAAGCATCTAATCTCACAGAATTTAATTCGGTATATCACCAAAACGCGTAATTAATTTATTAGAATGTGAAGGAAAAGATACACAGTAACTTCTGCATGGTCAAGTAAATTTCTCTATGCATTCAGTTCATGTCAGCGCATTAAAATCTGGATGCACTTTGGATCAACATCAAGAGCCATCCCCAAGAATTTGAACAGATCTATAAGTGGATAAGCCTTCCCAAATCAGGCATATTAATGCCAATGAAAATAGGAGCTTATCATGAGTAGAAGACCCAGACGGAATCATTCACCGGCATTTAAGTCCAAAGTGGCATTAGCTGCTGTCAAGGGTGAACAGACACTCACTGAGTTGACCCAGAAGTTTGATGTTCACCCAAACCAGATAACACAGTGGAAGACTCAGTTACTGGAACAGGCATCAACAATCTTTGAGCAGGGAGCAGCGTCCAAAGAGCCCTCGGTAGACATTAAGACCTTGCACGCCAAAATTGGCGAACTCTCTCTGGAAAACGATTTTTTAGAAGGAGCGCTCACCAAGGCGGGATTGCTGAGCGCAAAGAGATGATTGACCGTAACCACCCGTTACCGATCAACCGACAGGCCAAAGTCGTTGGGATCAGTCGTGGCAGTGTGTACTATCTGCCTCGTCCTGTCTCAGATTATGATCAGGAGTTGATGCAGCGAATTGATCACCTGCATCTGGACTTTCCCTTCGCAGGCTCTCGCATGCTTCGAGATCTACTGAAGCAGGAAGGTTTCCGTGTTGGGCGAAAGCATGTGGCGACCCTGATGAAGCGTATGGGCATTGAAGCCCTGTATCGCAAACCACGAACCACCAGGCCGGGAGTAGGTCACAAGATCTATCCCTACCTGCTACGCAGTTTGTCGATTGATCGACCTAATCAGGTTTGGGCGATGGATATCACGTACATCCCTATGGCCAGAGGGTTCGTCTACCTGGCTGTGGTACTGGATTGGTACACACGCCGTGTCTTATCGTGGAAAGTATCAATCACAATGGATGTTCACTTCTGCCTGGAAGCGGTCGAGGAAGCCATTGAACACTATGGCACCCCGGAAATCATGAACACAGACCAAGGCAGTCAATTCACCTCACAGGCTTTTACCGGTCTGTTGAAAGACCACAGTATTCAGATCAGCATGGATGGCAAAGGCTCTTGGCGGGACAACGTTTTTATCGAGCGACTGTGGAGATCCGTCAAGTATGAAGATATTTATCTCAGAGCCTATGATTCGGCTTCAGCCGTCAGAACAGGATTGAATCGGTATTTCAACTTTTACAACAGCCGCCGACCCCATTCGAGTCTTGACGGCCAGACCCCGGATCAGGTTTACTTTAACGCGCTGCCACAGACAAAGGCAGCTTAATCAATGAAGGTGGTCATCCACTTATAGATCGGGATTGGCTGTTCAAACAACCGGGACCACCTCTTCATTCACATAAAATTTGATGTGCCAGATGACCCAAAACGGTTTTTTATTTTAGACAGGGGTCGCTCGACGAGATGCCATGACAGCAGCGAAAATACCATGGTTAGCCCTGCCGCTTGCCATTTGGCAAACCCATCCCAGTGCCCGGTAAGTTCAAAGTAATAGAGAACCGGATAGTGCCAGAGATAAATGCCATAGGATAGGTCTCCCAACCAGACCAACGGGCGCCAACTAAACAGGCGCGTCAAGAGAGCTTGCGGCCGAGAAAGAAGGTCGAGAATCAGTAATCCCGTGGCCAAAGCAACAATGGCATATTGCCACTGATAAAGAGCGGCCGCTTGCCAGGATGCAGACACCGCCAATACGGCCAGAGCTATGCACGAGGCCAATGCAGAAAACGGTGCTAAGAAACGAATTTTCTCCCAGCAGCGAAGCTTACCCGCGTTCCACAAAAAAGCAAGCAAGCACCCGGCAAGCAGCATATCCGCACGTGTGTCGAAGCCATTATAAACACGGTCCCAGCTTGCGCCTTGGTTTAGCAGCCAAACGCGCCAACTCCAGGAGGTGACAAATAGCAAGGCAACCAGCGGCGCTTGCCAAGCTTTTCTCAGGCGTAAAATTGCCAGCAGAAGCACCGGCCACAAGGCGTAAAATTGTTCTTCAAGAGAAAGCGACCAGCAGTGGCCAAGGACATCGGGGCGGCCCAGATCGAAGGCACGCGTCCAGTTCGCAGCATAGAATAGAGCGAGAAAGGCATCCTGAAGATGATGGATATGACTTGCATGGTCAGAAAAATAAAAAAAATTGAAGAGCAGATAAACGACGAGCATCAGCAGCAGAGCGGGGAACAGTCGCAGTACGCGACGTAGATAAAATTTTCGCAGGGAGATGCGACCATGACGCTGATACTCCTGAAGCAGAAGGACCGTGATCAAAAAGCCACTCAAAACGAAAAAGATATCGACCCCGATAAAGGAGCCGCCGAAGCCGGCGACCCTGGCGTGAAACAAAAACACCATAAGGACGGCGACCCCGCGCACGCCGTTAAGGGCAGGCAGGGTGCCTTTGAGATGTGGTACAGAAACTGGTGCTGAAGTCGACCTCATATCATTGCCGCCCCGCTAGATTCTTATGTCACTCCGAAAGACAACCCTCTATTCCGCCTAGTATTCATCAGCCTAGGAAGTCTTTTTGCGTGGCCGAGCATACCGGCATTCTTACAGGCGGTCCTTTTTCCCAAGGGCCTTTCGCACATCACAAATCCGCTGTTCACAAACCATATATTCGGGGTTGAATAACAGGGACCGTCGTTCGTGTTCGTCAGAAAATGCCAGGGTATGCGAGCGGTCAAGGCTATGAATGTAATCGCCGATATAGTGATTTTCATTCAGGCTGTCCCAATCGGTATTTTCCTTGGTGAAAAGTTGCAGGGTCAAGAGATAGTCTTCCATATACCGCTGATCATCAAAATAACTGATATGATCCAGATTCAGCTGAGTCATATCGAGCAGAAAACTATGCAAGGGTGAATGGTTGCGGCAAATAAAATCGGCGTAAGTGCCGCCATACTCATAGACACGCTTCCGTTCTTTAAGCAGTTCGGTGGTCGAATTATAACTTGTTGAGTAGACGCGTCCAAAGGCCACGGCTTTGCCGGTTTTCAGCAATCGATCAACCAACCAACTGTAGGCGTGTGGCATCAGCAGATCATCAAAATCCAAGAAGGCGGCATAAGGTGTTTTCACCAGGCGGAGAGATTCGTTGAGCATCTTGGAGCGCAAATCGCCGTTACCATCCTGAGATTCATAATATTGCACCTGCGGCGAGCAGCCTTTAGGCCAGACAAACTCGTTGAACAAATTCTTTAGCGCATTCATTTGATCACGGTTCAGGTCTTGCGCCACAACCAGCGGAGTCACCTGACAATCATGCATCGCGTATAAGCAAAACAAGGCGTTTTTAAGTTCGCTGAAAGCGTCGGACTTATGAAAGCGGATAATCGTGGTAATCATCGGCTTGCTGCTGCTAGCGGTCCGACACGGCTTGGTCACAAAACAGCGCGCATCACTACGCATTCTAAAATTCTTATGCCCGGACTTTGCCGCCGCCTGCGGGACGAGTACCAGCGGAGCCGGATATGCGGCAAAAGAGTGAACAGCCCCGTTTGTCGAGACCTCGAGCAGGGCAGAATCACTGTCATAGAAGTTTGGAATTATGGTGGCGCCGGACGCCTTTGCGGCCTGCAACATCTTTTCGATGGCCAAGCTGTCAAAATAAGCGATTTTACGAAATTCCAAAACAAATTCGGTCTGCTCGGCCTGATCGGCATGACCGGCCTCATCTGGAGATGCCAGAACCGAGTCGGGCAGGTCATCCAGCAAGAGCGGGGTATTTATACTGACCCTGCAGGTTTTGAATATTGATGAGCGTGACACACAGCCGATGAATTTCTGCTTCAGTTCGGCATCTTGCTCAATTTGGCTCAAGATGATGCCAGGAAAGGCCAGATGTATTTTAGTACCGACCGGTACAAGACAGGTCGGATTAAACTGCGCGGCATAAGGGATATCTGACAGGGCACGACCCACTGAATTTAAGTAACTGTAGCCATAGCGCGTGTCAGGCTCAAGGTGCGCGCCTTCAGCCCATTCGTTCCAGGCGTTGACCAGGACGAAGCGACGGTCGCGCGGCAAGTTCGCTTGGGTATAGGTGATAGAGCTGGCCATCCATTCCTGGAAGCGTTGTGGTGTGCTGCCGTGCAACAGGTAGGCCTCGGACCCGTAGCGGGCGGTATTATCCCAGATGGGAACCGTCGAACGAAAATAGGTGAAGTCCTTGGCCTCTGTTTGATTCATGTAATATTGAGCCACTTCAGCGTAAGGCAACACGCTGCCGTTGAGGGGCCAGTATTGCTGCAGGTCGTTATTGATTTCAGCCACGCTGCCAGAGGTCCAGTCATGGAGTACACGCTCAACCCCGGCATCCATGCCGAAGTCTGTCGGGCTTGTCACACCGCGGGTCAAGACCGCAACCAGATAGGGCCGCTCAAGTCCGGCACTGACGCACTCTTTTTCCCAGATATCGAGATACTCCTGGGCATTCGGAATCGAAGCCGGTCGATACACAAACAACATAGGACGATCTTCGATTTTGAGATAACGAGGATCTTGCATAAATGGGATAAGGTAGCGAATAAAGGCCTGCGCGTCTTCGGCTGAGTATTCCTGCTTGAGAAGAATTTCATCCTCATTGCCATCCCATTTTTTAGTCCAGTTTTCGTTGGCCCAGCAAAAACAGAAAGGCATGCCGATATCAGGAGTATCCAGCAGAAGTTGCGCCGGCTCTTCAAGAATCAACTTTCCGCCAAACCAATAGTGATAGAAGACCTGCCCGTATACGCCGGACTTATGCATCTGCTCCGCCTGTCGCCGCAGGGTTGCAGGTGAATCGAGCAGATAATAACCAATATCGGGATGAGGGATATGCTGCTGATAGTGTCCTTCAAAAAGAGGATTGGCGGTACGCACCTTCGACCACTCGGTGAATCCTTTGCCATGCCACAGATCATTCTCGGGGATGGGGTGGAACTGCGGGAGATAATAAGCTAAGACCTTGATGTCTGCATGGCTGATGCTGGACGAAAAGTCATACTGCTCTTCATACTGACGATAATCTTTGATGGAATCGCCTTCGTGGATACAAAGGCACTGGCCAGCGTAGCTGCTCGCGAAGACCAGGAGTAAACGCTCAAGGCTGTGGGCCAAGGTCCCATCGGCGGGAATCGGTTCGGCAGGAAAGTCGCAATAGTCGAAGGGTAAACCGAGAAAGTCCTTCAAGCACTCGGAACGCCCCCAGAACATCGACCCCTCAGGGAATTCCACGACCGGATAATCGTCGATAGAGAGGTTCAGGTATTTTTCTAAAACATGCTTGGCCAACGCGTGATTGTCTGCCCACCCGCTACGATCGCGGATAAGCGTTGAGGAGCCCTCTGGATAGACGATTTTGGCCGTCGTTTGAAGTAGGCCGAGTATATGGGCAATGCGGCCACCACTGCTGCCGGGAGGTCCCATCAATTTCGTCAAAATACCCTGGCACCAATCGGCAAGATTGCTGTTGTGCGGACTTTTTTTGGTGTGGACGTGGGCAATAATATCGTATTGTGCGAGTCGTTCGCCGAATTGAATTATCAGAGGCGCTATATCACGCCCCCGATTTGGCACCGGCTCAACGACAACGTTGCCGGCCCTGGCTAGCAGGGTCTGCAATTCGGCCTGAATGAGATTCACATCTGCGGACATGGGCACAGAGACATACAGATCATACTGAACCGGGATATTGTTCAGATAGGCGGCAAAGACGTCAAGCATCTCAGCATAGTAGAGATGCAGATGGACTGCGATTGAGGCATCGATACTGCAGACGCTGAAATCAGCGTCAAGCGTCTGATCCATGTAATATGGAACAGTAGAAAGTTTTTTTGGTAGCAGTATTGAATTGGTTGAGGTTGCGACTGGTGGGCTGGAAGCTTTGTGCCTCGCATCGCTCAATACCGAGCGCAAGCGCGCCTTAACCCCTGCGGTATCCTCGTCGCGGAATATTCGTACCGCCTTGCAGATCGCAGGCCCAAGCCCACCCCGTTCACCCACTATCTGAGGCAATTCAGTGCATAAACTTCGCATTTTACGAAGTGCGATAACCAGAGATCTCAATGGTGCAGTGATTCGCCAGCTGGTACTTTCGCGAATTTCCCTTATCGACCGGTCAAGGCTATCGATCAGGTGGTCCCGGGTCTCTATGGCCTGGCTGAGGCTGCCAATCTGATTCTCACGTTCACTCAGGTCTTGAATGTGCCTGGCTATCTGAGCATCACGTTCACTCAGGTCTTGAATGTGCCTGGCTATCTGAGAATCGCGTTCACACAAGTCTTGAATGTGCCTGGCTATCTGAGCATCACGTTCAGCAACAAGATGGTTTAGACTGGCAACATGTTTCTTAATCAGACCCTGCTCGAATCTCTCCAACTGCCGCGCGCCCAGTGCGGCGAAGTACTCTTTCAACGGCAATTGAGCCTTTTTGCGCGGAGCAAGCCAGGCCAGTGTTTTAGATGCTGACTCGTCGTTGAGCTGCAAGACTCCCAAGCCGTTTGAGTGCAAGAATTCGAGGTTGTTGGGATACAGAGTTTGCAGCTCCTGCCAGAGTCTCCATACGCCAAACCCTCGCTCACTGACGCTTGTATCGTGGAACAAGATCACCGCTCCGGGTGCCAACTTAGGCAGCCAGGATTCAAAGTCATGCTTAACAGCTTCGTAAGTGTGAAGTCCATCGATATGCAACAGCTCAATGGAGGCATCAGAAAAATTGCTCAGGGCATCATCAAAGGTCATCCTCAAGAGATGAGAGAAATCAGCATAGTGCTCCTGATTGTGGGCTCGGACCCGCGTAAACACTTCATCGGTATAGCAGCCCGCATGCTCATCGCCCTGCCAGGTATCGACAGCATAGCATTTGGTGGCCAGGCCGTTTTCTTGTACGGACTGACAAAAAGCAAAATAAGAGTTCCCGCTATGCGTCCCCAGCTCAACAAAGCTTGAGGGAGCAAGCATATGCATCAGCCAGGCGACGAAGGGCAGGTGGCCGACAAATGCGTCAGGCGCCTCGAGGGAGCGGGGGGAGAATGTGACCGATTCTAACAGGCTGTCGGATAAATTTGTCATGCTGTTCCATCAACTTGAAGTTCTACAGTGCTCATGGGGATACCGATAAGACCACCGGTCACACTTGACGATTCAGACTTGAAATAAATCGCGTCGTGTATCCAATGGTGTTGAATGTGTTCGTCTTGAGTGCCATTGGCGATTGCCACGGTAATTGAATACTGGCCTGCCTGCAATCGGGGGACCTGAAAGGCAAACTCAGCGGTAATGAACTTATTCTCCGGGCAGAAAACCGGGGCGTCATGATAACTGAGCCAGGTGTTGTCGCCAAACAGACACTGTCCCAACTTGTCCTTGACATAGAAACCGATAATTGGTGATTCGAGCGGTTGATGTGCGACCGCCTCGACGCGCAACACCACGTTTTCGCCACCAACAATCCAGGCAAGTGGGGCGCCACCCTGATCCAGAAACTTAACCGCGGTTATTTGAGCCGCACCTTTTCCAAAGGAAGGTGCCTCGGGATCAAAGTCGAAGAGTTGAATGTCGTTACGTAAATTACTCGCATTCAGAAAATCCTGGCGCTGATCCTTAACCTCGAGGGTTGAAAAAGCGGGCCGCTCGATCTTGATCCGCGTTGTGGTACTTTTGCCTTGCTGTGCCTCATAAAAGGCTTCTAGGTAATTTTCACAAACATCCTTGGCTGTGCCCTGCTGCAGCACATGACCCTTTTCAAGCCAAACCGCCCGGGTACAGAGATTTCGGACCGAAGCTGTATCGTGGCTGACAAACAGGATAGTACCCGTCTTCATAAAATTTCGCAGAAAACGCATACACTTGTGAGTAAAGAACACATCTCCGACCGCCAAGGCTTCATCGATAACCAGGATATCAGCATCAACGTGGGCGATTACCGCAAAAGCCAGACGCACCATCATCCCGCTGGAATAGACCTTAACCGGTTGATCGATGAAATCACCAATATCGGCAAAAGCCAGGATGTCATCAAAACGTGCCTCGGTCTCTTCCCTCTTCAGGCCGAGAACCGTGGCATTCATATAAACATTTTCACGCCCGGTAAATTCGGGGTTGAAACCTGAACCGAGCTCGAGCAAAGCAGCAACCCTGCCCAGGGTCTGCACGCACCCATCGGTGGGGGTCAGAGTCCCGCAGATAATTTGCAGCAAGGTCGATTTGCCGGAACCGTTACGCCCGATAATACCGACAGTCTCACCTCTTCTGACCTCAAAAGAGACATCATTGAGCGCCCAGAACTCTTTATAGTAACTCACCTTTGGCGTCTGCGGACCAACGAAGACCTGACTCATCGGCCGTAGCATCCGCTTGAGTCCTGGCATGACAAATTGCTTCAAACGATCACGCGGGGTTTCATATATCTGATAGCACTTGGCGATATTTGTCACACGAATCGCAACCTCAGAGGACATCGGCAAACCCCTTGCGCGTCTTCTGAAACCAACAAAATCCAAGCCAGGCGACAAACCCACTGATTATGAAATATACCGCCAAGCCAAGCCAATTTGGCAGCTGTCCCCAGATCAACAGCCCGCGTGCCTGTTCGATAATAAACGTCAACGGATTCAGTAAAAGGTATGGGCGCAGCTGCGCAGGCATGGCAGTCGCCGGGAAAAAAATAGGGCTCATAAATAAGAGCGCCGTCATGAGAAGACCAACGATCTGGCCGACATCACGCAGGAAAACACCGAGCGATGCCAGGAACCAGGCACAGCCCAACATCAGCAACAAAAGTGGAAATATTACAATGGGCAGAAGAATTACGGTGAGGGGAAATGTTTGGCTGACAAATCCTTGAAAAACAAGCAGGACCAAGACGCTGATGAGCATATGAAAGAGCGCTGAACCTGCAGCGACAATCGGCAATATCTCGAGGGGAAAAACAACCTTTTTTACGTAATTCGTATGACCGATTATCAATTCAGGAGCGCGACTGACAACCTCGGAAAAAAAATTGAAGACAATCAGTCCGGCAAAAAGAACCACGGCAAACTCAGTTTTGCTTTCCGATGCCCCCTGCCCCCACTTGGCCTGAAAAACAACCGTAAAAACAAAGGTATATATTGCCAGCATGAAAATGGGCTGAAAAAATGACCAAAACAGGCCCAGAATTGAACCTCGGTAGCGTCCAATAACCTCACGCTGACTCATCTGCCAGATTAATTGACGATGCTGCCAGAAGGAGCTGAATAATGTTTTTAAGGCCACAGGAGGAAACGGCATGATAAATCTTTCTTGATGGCAGCGAAAAAAACTCACTAACTCTGAGTTCCTGCCATTATCCTTACTGGCTTGACGACTGTAAATACAAATAGTTACTCAGCATTTTCGCATTAGATAATTGGCGCTTATTACTTAACAATTGTCAGTGTTGCATTCTTGAGAACTCATCACTATTTCAGAAATCTGAAAAAATCAGTACTAATTGCCAACCACATAATCCAAATTAACCCTTGCCAACTGCAGAGCATGCTCGGCGTTAGTTTTATTGATTTCGGCACGGGTAAGGCGTATTTCAGCACTCAGCAGATCATCCAGAGAACTGACGCCGAGCTTTGATGATTGTTCCGCAAACTGGTAGGCTTCTTGCGCCTCAGCCACACTTTCGACGGCGCTGTGCAAGCGGCCATCCATTTCTTGAATCTGTTGAAAGCGGGTCTTGACCTCGGTAGTGATTGAATTATTTCGACTGGACTGCTCGTGCCCGAGACGTTCTATCGCCAGTTTCTGTTTGCGATAGGCAAAGATATTTCGCCCCCCCTGGAAAGGGCGCATGCTGAGATTGAGGCCCAGGGTATAGTAATTACGATCATCCAGAGGTGATTTTTCATTTGCATAATCCCGCCGGGAATCAACCCAACTGGCATCGAAGGAGATCCGCGGCAGGCTGCGAGAGCGGATGACCCGGATCTCCTGCTGCGCCATAGCAAGGTTCAACTTGGCAAGCTGTATCTCAGGACGCTGGGTCAAGGCCTGTGTCAGGCAGGAGTCGACCGTGTCACAACTGAGGGCAATCGATTGTCGCAGGTTTCCGGTTATCAACAAGGGCTCCGATTCCGGGAGTGCCAGCCACTCTCTAAGTTTGGCTTCAGCAATCGCCTGTGCTGATTCAGCACTGATCAACTCTTGAGTTGCGCTAGAGAGCTCTACGTTAACCGACAGCAGACGAAGCCGGGTCGCCAGTTCTTGAGCAATCCAGGCGCTGGCAATTTCCTGTTGGTTCTTGAGTCGCGCAACCGACTCAGTCCATTTAATGACGAGCGTTTCGGCGCGTAAAATATCATAAAAACTGGCCCGGATTTCGCGCGCCAGTTGTTGCTGCATGAAAAGAAGTTGCTGCTCTTGATACATTCTGGACTGCCGGGCTCTTTTCAAGCTTGCCACACCAGACATACCGTCATACAGCGGTTGAGATAAACGGGCAGTGAATGTATTGCTCTGCTGCTTGAGATAATCGACATCCCGTTCGGTCGAAGCGCCATTCTCGAGTCGAGAGTAGCCATAGTCGACACTCAAAGAGGGCAAGAACGACCCCCATGCTTCATAAATCCCCTCTTGTGCTTCGTCGATTGTAAGTTGATAAGCCTTGACTTGCGGGTTCATCTCCAAGCCACGTTCGATACATTGATCGAGGGTCAGTGTCGCAGCACAGGTCAAAAACGGCGAGAGGAGGATAATCAGAAAACTGATGATAAAAGTTTGCATATATTCAACTCTGCTCAATTCTCGCGCAGGGCACGATCAAAATTTTCTTTAAGGGGCTCCAGGGCATAATCCAGAACCGTTCGGGGATCCGTTTTAATAAATACCGATGCCGGCATCCCGGCAGTCAGGTAGAGATCGTTATCGATCAACTCCTGCTTATTCAGCTGAACATGAACAACATATGTCGGTTGTTCGCCATAGGGGGTCTGCTGCATGATGCGGTCCGCTGAGATATAAACAACCTTGCCCTTGACTTTAGGTTTTGTCCTGGTCGAAAAAGCAAGCAGCTGCACATCTGCTTCTTGCCCCAGAAAAACATGATTAATGTCACTCACCTTGATATGGTTTTCAATAATCAACGGGCTGTCTTCCGGTACAATATCGAGCAGGGGTTGCCCGGGGGACACGACACCGTCCCTGGAATGGACATTTAGTGCAACGACCTCGCCACTGACGGGCGCTGAGACCACTAGCCGCTGACGGGCATCTTGCAACGGTAGCAGTCTCTGCTGGGTATCAGAAACGGCCTGTTGTACCTCGGACAAACTGGTCACGGCTTTCTGACGAACGTCATTCTTCAGCATATCGATGCGTAAATCAAATTCGGCCTCACGCTCATACATTTCGGCTTGCGAGCCGCGCAATTGGGCCTGGGTCGCGCGCTTTTCAGCAAGCGCACGCTGTAACCCTAGGATCTGAGTTTTTTCAATATACTGGCTCTCATAAAGAACCATTTTAGTATCGAGCTCTTCCTGGAGAGCCTCACTCACTTGACCCTCGGCAACCAGGCGATCAGCGATGCTTTGAATTTGTTCGCGCAGCTGGTCTATCTGTTTATTAATCAAGGCGATCTGATTTTCAAGGGATTGCCGGCCGGAGTAGAATACTTTTTTCTCCGCAGCGAGCAGTTCACTGAATTTGGCCTGCGGCACCTGGCCATCATTTGCCGGCCAGTTCACCTGCGCGCCTAGTTCTTGTTCGGCAATCAACCGGCTTTGCTTAATTTCAAGAGCAGTCAACTGGAGTTGGGTTTGATCAACGGCAGCGATAACCCGTGCGCCATCGAGTAATATCAGGGGCTGGCCTTGCTTTACCTTGTCACCATTACGCACCAGAATCTCTCGAACGATACCTCCCTCGAGGTGCTGAACTGTTTTTCGCTCCGTATCGACTCTAACTTCACCATTCGCGATGACAGCTCCATTGATTTCGGCAAAGGTTACCCAGGCGCCGCCAAAACCAAAAAACAATCCGACAATAATCAGACCGGCCATTATAATTTTACGACTCTCGGTAAACGTTAGATTTACTTCTGGCTGCGTAGTCTTATCTTCAATCGGAGTACATTCGCCTTCGCTTATCTGATCCATTTCGACAAGCGGATTTAAATCATTTTTTTCAGTCATGGTTATAAATTCCATTCTATCGGTGCAGAGAATCCACACCATGGGCTTTCAAAAAAGAACCTGATTAGTATCAATCTTCCGAACTGGCTCTGTATCTTGTCCCCGTCATGCCCGCGAAGGCGGGTACCCAGAGATTTCACACAGTTTTCTGGACTCCCGCCTTCGCGGGAGAGACGACTTTATCAAGCTAAAGCGAAAGATCAGTACAAATCAGTAAAGAGAATCTCCGGAACTTTAAAAACAAAAGGCGTCAACCTGCCGTCTGTTGCGTGTTCTGAACCTCCATGAGTTTTTTGAAAACAGCATCGCGTGGACCGAACAGAGCAACCTTACCCTCTTTGAGCATCAAAATTTTATCCACCCCTGAAAGGAGTGTCGGCTTATGTGATACGACAACCAAAGTTGTTCCCTGTGCTTTAAGTTTCTGCCAGGAGCTCAGCAGGGCTTGTTCGCCATCGTCATCAAGATTTGAGTTTGGTTCATCAAGAATGATCAATTTAGGATTGCCATAGAGAGCCCGTGCCAAACCGATACGCTGTCTTTGCCCTCCTGAAAGAACCACTTCACCTTCACCAATACGGGTATCATAACCTTTCGGAAAATTCAAAATTAAATCATGAACCCCAGCCTGTTGAGCAGCCGCGATGACCATATCTGAATCGATGTTACCCATGCGTGCGATATTTTCGGCGACCGTGCCGTTGAACAATTCGACATCCTGAGAAAGATAGCCGATAAAGGGACCGAGTTTTTGCTGATCCCATTTATAGATATCAGAGCCATCAAGGCGCACGGCTCCGGCACTGGCCGGCCAGATACCCAGCAATAGACGACAAAGAGTCGACTTGCCTGCTCCCGACGGCCCGATGAGCCCAAGCGATTCACCCGGTTCAAGGGAAAAATCAACCCCCTTCAAAATTGCTTTGTCCTGGATACCAAAGCTGACGCCCTCTGCGGTCAGTTGGCCTTGAGGATCGGGGAGATTCATGGTCTCCACATCATCCGCTACGTCAAGCATGGCATCCAGGCGTTTCCAGGCGCCGCGCGCCTCGACCATGCTTTTCAAGGAACCGATTCCCATCTGGACCGGGGCAAGTGCCCTGCCCATAATGATCGAGGCGGCGATCATACTGCCGGCGGACGCTTCTCCTTTAACCGTCAACCAGGCGCCCACGCCGTAGATAAAGACCTGCATCGACTGACGTAACCAGCTGGATAAACTCTGCACCAATCCACCCTGACGGCTGGCCTGGGTCTGTAACTTCATCAACGCGTCGTTTAAGCCTTCCCACCGTTGACTGATGCCGCCAAGCATGCCCATACTGTTTACCGACTGGGCGTTACGGCGCGCGCTCTCAACAAATCTCATCGAGGCCGCGTTCACTCCGTTTGCAGCATCAAGGGGCGCGCGAGTCAGCTTTTCATTCAGCAGACCGAAGATGATCAACATAACCGCCCCCCCGGTTGCAACCAAACCAAGCAAGGGGTGAAGAAGATAAATCGCGGCCAGGAACATCGGGGTCCAAGGAATGTCAAAAAGGGTGAAGATGGCGTTTCCACCAAAAAAATTTCGGACTGAACCGACGTCGCGCAAGCTGGCCTGGCTCTGTTGTTGGCCGATATCAGCAGACTGTTTCAAAACTCGGTCAAGAACCGTACGACTAAGAGCCTGATCGATAGCGACCCCACAACGCACCAGCAAACGGGAACGGATAAACTCAAGGGTTGCCATAACGATCATCGCGACGACCGCCGCAAGGGTAATGGCGTAGAGAGTGGGCATGCTCTGGCTGGACAGAACACGATCATAGATCTGCAACATGTAAATCGGAAAGGTCAGTTGCAATACGTTGATGAACATACTAAAAAAGGCCCCAAAGGCCAGATAGTGGCGCCATTCCTTAAAATATTTCTTCATCTTTTCTCAAACTCCCTTGGATATACGAGAGAACCAAGTAAACGCACTGAGGTTCATCACAAACAGCGAAAGAAAATTACTCCTAGCCTCCCTGCCTGTCAAGCCCTGTCACGTTTTAATCCCAACATTAGCCCCTAAAAAAGGAAAATCCTGCCGTTCAAAGGAAATCCGGGTAGGTAATAAATAGGCTTAGCTCGCCGATCTCAATGATTTTGTGACGCATTCCCCCGGATTTTTTGGCTCGAAAAGATAAAAAGCACCGAGCAGGTCATAAGCCAGCCTGTCTGCCAGAACAGGCCTTGTCGAAAAAGAAGCAGCATCACCATTGCGACCAAGCACTGCAGCAGCGCATAACCGCAGGAAATTTGCCAGTGAGGCAACCTCAGCTCATTTCCCAAAATCTGATAGAGGTGTCGGCGATGAGCATGGGTCAGGGGCTCTCCGTCTCGCCAGCGGAGGTACAGGGTGCTCAAGCCATCGGCGTAAAACAGAAATAGAAAACTCGACAAACAAAGGAAATCTGACAGGTTGCTGGAGAGAGAGACAACCATGGCAGAAAATAGAAACCCAAGCAAGATACTCCCGGTATCCCCCATGAAAATTGTAGCCCGCGGCATATTGAAAGGCAGAAAGCCGACACATGCCGCCACCACAGCAACCGCAACAACAAGGGAAAAATGACTTTCCGGCAGGTTCAGCCTTATGAACACGGCCAGTAAGCTGAACGCGACAACCCCTGACAACCCGGCAATGCCGTTAATCCCATCCATGAAATTATAGAAATTCGTTGTGCCGACAACAAACAACAACCAGGCTGGGAACAGAAGCAGACCGCCCGATGATGGGGGAGACAAGAGTATTCCGCCCACGAAGACTGCAGTGGCAAAAAATTGAACCGATAGTTTAATCCTGGCAGATATCCCGTGGATGTCATCATAAAGACCGAGCAGAGCGAGCGCTACAGCAGGTCCCCAAAAGGATAAAGGAATGGGGGTTGTGTATACGACAATAATGAGTGACAGCAACAATCCGATCCCACCGCCGCGCGGCGTGGGCAGGCAATGAGAGCTTCGTTTATTTGGCACATCGACTAACCTGATCCGAGGTGCATAGCGGGAGAGGAGATATGCGCTGCCGGCACCGAGGCTGAGGCTGAGGCTGATTATCGCGATAATCACATCGACAACTTGGCTGAGTTAAAGGAGAACGGATCCATACTCGACTCAACAGTCATAAAAGAAACGATACTAGGTAACAAACTTGTTCACCCCATCCACTATCGACGCTTCAGGCTTAAAACCAACATCGCGCACCAAATCATCTAGGTCGGCACAGGTTGCCGGCACATCTCCGGGCTGAATCGGCATTAACTCCTTTTCAGCCGTTTTACCCAGTGCATTTTCGAGACAAGTAATCAACTGCATCAACTCAACCGGCTGATTATTACCAATATTGTAAATCCGGTATGGCGCACTGCTCGATCCCGAATCCGGCTGCATGCCACTCCAGGCTGGATTGGATTCAGCGATCCGGTCGAGAACCCTGACTACGCCTGCGGTGAGATCATCGATAAAGGTAAAATCAAGACGCATTTTACCATGGTTGAAGACCCTGATCGGCTCTCCAGCCAAAATCGCCCTGGTAAAGAGGAACATCGCCATATCAGGCCGACCCCAGGGACCGTAGACGGTAAAGAAACGCAAGCCAGTGGTTGGCAAACGGTATAGGTGGCTGTAGGTATGCGCCATCAGCTCGTTGGCCTTTTTAGTCGCCGCATAAAGGGAAACCGGGTGATCGACATTGTGATGCACCGAAAAGGGCATGGCGGTGTTGGCACCATAAACTGAGGAGGACGAGGCATAGACCAGGTGATCAACTTTATAGTGTCGACAGCCCTCCAGAATATTGCTAAACCCGACCAGATTGGCATCAACATAGGCGTGTGGATTTTCCAGTGAGTAGCGAACTCCGGCCTGAGCCGCCAGATGGACAACTCGTTCGATTGCCTCTGAAGAGAATAGCTCATCAACAGACGCGTGGTCAGCGATATCCAAGTTCTGAAAACTGAAGTTGGCAAACGGCTTCAACTGTTCAAGTCGCGCCCGCTTGAGGGCAGGATCATAGTCGTTCAGACTGTCAATGCCGACTGCGGTGTCTCCACGTTCACACAAAGAGCGGGCAACATGATAGCCGATAAACCCGGCTGCGCCAGTCACAAGGACTTTCATAGACAACACCATCCAAAAGATTGACGTAGAGGCCCAATCAAGCAAGCGCCACCTTGACGCCCTGAACTTAGCGGTAGCTAAAATTCAAAAATGTTCAGCCTCAGCGAACAGCAGGCCATCTTGATCTTTACCGGACAGAACCGGTTCCCCCTGCCAGGGCCAATCGATCCCGAGCTCGGGATCGTTCCAGCGGATACAACGCTCATGTTCCGGCGCATAATAGTCTGTTGTCTTGTAGAGAAAATCCGCTGATTCGCTCAATACCAGAAAACCATGAGCGAAGCCCTCAGGCACCCAGAATTGGCGCTTATTCTCTGCCGAAAGGAGAACTCCCGTCCAGCGCCCGAAAGTCGGGGATGCACGCCGCAGATCGACGGCGA
>JAAXQF010000151.1 GCA_012974435.1 Desulfuromonadales bacterium
CATCACGATCGAGAACTTTGTTGATGTAAGTCGGCACAATGCGCACGCCACCGTTGGCGAACACCGAGTAGCTGCGAGCCAGTTCCATAGGAGTTAGCGCCGAAGAGCCGAGGCCAAGGGTCAGGTCTTCATCAAGATGCGATTCAATGCCGAGTTTGCGGGCATAGTTGGCCGCGTAACGGACACCGATATCCTCGAGAATTTTAATGGTGATAACATTGTACGACTTGGCCAGGGCGGTCCGCAAAGGAACCGGCCCGTAGAAGCGCTTTGAATAATTCTTCGGCTTCCATTCCTTGATTTCACCACTCGCAAGACGTTCCTTGTAGATCAAGGGAGTGTCGAGAATCACGGTGGCCGGCGTATAGCCTTTATCGAGAGCTGATGCGTAGATCAGGGGCTTCATCGCTGAGCCGGGCAGGCGTCGAGCCTGAAGGACACGGTTGAACTGACTGGTGCGGAAGTCGTAACCACCGACCATGACCTTGATCTGTCCGGTGTGAGGATCCATGGCCAGCAGGGCTCCCTGGGCTAGCGGTTCCTGCTCAAGGCTCAGCTGCCAGGGTTCTTCTTCGGGAATATTGAGGATGCGCACCTGGATTTTGGAACCGACTGGCAGGCGGGTTGCTTTCTCCTTGGCATTGCCGCTTGCTGCTTCGGTGCGCTTGACCAGATGGATCGGGCCGGCCCATTTAGTTTCCTTGAGAGAGATACGCCCTTCCCGGTCGGCAAAACGTAGGTGCAAACTCTTTTTATCGGTACCACTAACGACGGCCTCGATGAAAGCATCAATCTGTGGTGTCTTTTTGGCAAAGGACTCAACCTGCTCGCTCAGGAAGAGCTCTTCTTCTTCAGGGGTCAAAACAGCGAGTGGGCCGCGATAGCCCCGGCGTTTGTCATGATCACGCAAGTTGGCCTGTACCGCCGCCTGAGCCGCAAGCTGCATCTGCAGGTTCATGCTGGTCTGTACTTCGAGGCCACCCCGGTAAAGTTGCTCTTCACCGTAGGTGTCTTCAAGGTAGCGACGAACTTGCTCGGTGAAATAAGCTGCGTTGGTGAGGTGTTGATTGATGCGCGGGCGAATGACGAGCTCTTGCGCCGCGGCCAGATCCGATTCTTCCTGGGTGATGAAGCCCTCGCTGACCATACGGCCCAGAACGTAAACCTGCCGATCCTTGGCGCGCTCATAATGACGGTAAGGGGAATAGCGACTGGGAGCTTTCGGTAAGCCAGCGAGAATACTGCACTCGGCGAGAGTCAGGTTCTCGACGTCTTTGTCGAAATAGTTCTCGGCAGCAGCCTGCACGCCGTGGGCACCGTGACCGAGAAAAATCTGGTTGAGGTAGAGGTAGAGAATTTCTTCCTTGGAGAGGCGCTTTTCCATGCGATAAGCAAGAATAGCCTCTTTAAACTTGCGCTTGAATTTGCGCTCCGGGGTCAGTAAAAGACTTTTCGCTACCTGCTGGGTGATCGTGCTGCCGCCCTGAACAATGCCGCCCGCTTTAATATTCTTGATCGCTGCCCGGATAATCGAAACGATGTCGATGCCCTGGTGTTTGAAGAAATTTGCATCTTCCGCCGCAACAAAGGCCTGAACCAGTTGTTTCGGCATCTTCGACACTGGCGCGATGATCCTGCGCTCCTCGAACAGTTCGGCGATTACCGAGCCATCGTCGCTGAGCACACGGGTGATAATCGGCGGGCGATAGTCTGCAAGGGTGTCGACCTTAGGCAAAGACTTGGAGATGTAGAGGTATGCGCCGACCGGTATCATAATGGCGAGCAGCAGGCCAAGAAGACCTAGCCCCAACAAGGTTCGGGTCAGGATGGCAAGCAATGATTTTTTCTGTTTATCTTTCTGTTTTGGCATATAACCCTCGATTGAGCTTGCTATCTCTACATGAAGAAGAGTCTTCTTCTTCCCATAAGGGCGTAAGATACAGCTAGAACGGACTTTTCTACCATAGCCCCTCACTCTACGGCAACACTTTTGCCGGTTTAACAGGCCTCTGCGCTATGCTATAGTTAAGAGCTTTACAAAACAGAGATAAAAAATTAATAAGGTCTACAAAGCCTTTAAAGGAGATCCTTTGCCTGTTACAGCTTTTCGCCGAAACAAGATCGTCGCCACGGTCGGTCCTACCAGTTGCAGTAAAGAGATGTTGTTGGCTCTGATGGAGGCAGGCGCCGATGTCTTCCGCCTTAACTTTTCTCACGGCCAGCATGATGCTTTAACTGAAACGGTGGCCTTGATCCGGCAGATCTCGAGGAATCGCAGGCGCGCTGTTGCCATTCTCGGTGACCTGCAGGGGCCCAAAATTCGTACCGGTATGATGCGCGATGATGTCATGACCCTGACCAGTGGTGAAAGTGTGGTGATTACCACGGCCGATGTGTTGGGTGAGGATGGTGTTATCCCAACCACTTACAATGCACTACCGCAGGATGTGAGTGATGGCGACAGAATCCTCCTGGATGACGGCCTGCTTGAGCTTCAGGTTGAAAAAATCAGCGGTGAACAAGTGCATTGCCGTGTGCTTGTGGGGGGGCAGCTGAAGAATCGCAAAGGCATGAACCTGCCGGGCGTGGCCGTCTCTGCACCCGCTCTTACCGAAAAAGATCTGGCCGACCTTGAGTTCTGCATAGAGCAGGAGCTTGATTACCTGGCTCTCTCCTTTGTGCGTACGGCGGCAGAAGTCATAGAGCTCAAAAAACTCCTCGCGCAAAGAGGTGTGTCGATCCAGGTGATCGCCAAGATTGAAAAACCGGAAGCGGTGGAAGCTTTTGCTGAAATCCTCGCAGCGGCCGACGGTATCATGGTGGCGCGCGGTGATCTGGGTGTGGAAATCAACTCGGAAAAAGTTCCGCTGATCCAGAAGCGTATCATCCGGCAATGTAACCTGGCTGGTAAGCCGGTCATCACGGCAACCCAGATGCTGGAGAGCATGGTCAATAACCCGCGTCCGACTCGCGCTGAGACGTCCGATGTCGCCAATGCTATTCTCGATGGTACCGACGCGGTCATGCTGTCAGCGGAAACCGCTTCGGGAGACTACCCCTGTGAAGCGGTGGAGATGATGGTGCGGGTTGCCGTCGATGTTGAGCGAGATCCGCAGCTTAAAGAGCAGTTTTTCCATCCACTGTTGGAGACGTGCGGCACCCGCAGTCTCACCGAAGCGATCGGCCAGGCCGCCTGCCGCGTGGCTGAAAATGTCGGTGCAGCTGCCATTCTGGCTTTCACTCAGACCGGCAGTACGGCCGCCCTGGTCGCCAAGTACCGGCCGCCCATGCCGGTCTATGCTGTGACCCCGACCCTGGCCGTTCGTCGACGTATGGCGCTCTATGCAGGTGTACGTTCTATCCGGGTTGATATCGAAGGAGACACGGAGGCGCAGATTCGCTCGGTAGATGCTGCGGTCATCGATGCCGGGGTCCTCAATAAGGGCGATATTGTGGTTATTACCATGGGCAGCCCGCTTTCTGATTCCGGCACCACCAACCTGCTCAAGGTTCACCAGCTTGGCAGTTGATTGTAAAACCTGGAACGCGTGACGCGGAACGAGGGACGAGAAATTAAGATGAGTAAAAAGGCAGTGGTTCTTTATAGTGGCGGTCTTGATTCAACGACCTGTATGGCGATCGCCAGAGCCGATGGTTTTGAGCCCTACGCGATGAGTTTTGCTTATGGTCAACGACACACCATCGAGCTGGAAAAGGCACGTGAATATGCACCAAAGATCGGTGCAGTAAAACACCAGGTGGTGGAGATCGATCTGCGCCAGTTCGGAGGGAGTGCTTTGACAGCTGATCTTGATGTTCCAAAAGATCAGAGCTCGACAGACGATATTCCCATTACTTATGTTCCGGCGAGGAACACGATCTTTTTGAGTTTTGCGCTGGGCTGGGCAGAAGTCCTTGGTGCCAGTGATATCTATGTCGGCGTCAACGCGCTGGATTATTCCGGTTATCCGGATTGTCGCCCTGAATTTATCAGCGCTTTTGAAAATATGGCCAACCTTGCTACCCGGGCAGGTGTCGAGGGTGACCAGCCCTACACAATACATTCGCCATTGATCCAACTCAGCAAGGCAGAAATTATTCGCACCGGCCTGGACCTCGGTGTTGACTATGGCTTCACGCACTCCTGTTATGATCCGACTCCGGCTGGCATTTCTTGCGGACGCTGCGATTCCTGTTTTTTGCGCTTGAAAGGTTTCCGCGAGGCCGGTTTGGAAGACCCGATTGATTATGTGACGCGGGGCGCATAGCGCGTTGCGAGAAAAGGCAAAAAAATGAATCAAACAAAACAAGGCCAGGATTCTTCGCACCACGCGTCGCGCGCCACCGGCGAAGCCGGCGGCATGCCCGACATGCAGAAGAGCCACGACGATCGCAACATCGCCATCGACAAGGTCGGTGTCAAGGATATCCGTTACCCGATCGTCGTCATGGACAAGAGTAAAGAGCAGCAACAGACAGTTGCGCGCATCAATATGTATGTCGACCTGCCCCATCACTTCAAGGGCACGCATATGAGTCGCTTCATCGAGATCCTCAACCAGTATCATGGCCAGGTCAGTATCGACCGCATGAACACCATGCTGAGTGATATGAAAAAACATCTTGAAGCCAGTTGTGCCCACATCGAACTTGAGTTCCCCTATTTCATTGAGAAGCAGGCCCCGGCTTCCGGGGCCCGCAGCCTGATGGAGTACCAGTGCAATATGACGGGTAGCCTGGGCGAGGATTATGATTTCGTCCTCGGCGTCACCGTGCCGATGACCTCCCTCTGTCCATGTTCACGCGAAATCAGCGATCGGGGTGCGCACAACCAACGTAGCGCCGTGACAGTGCAGATCCGTTATAGCGACCATATCTGGCTGGAGGACCTGGTTTCGTGGGTGGAAGAGTGTGGCAGCGCGCCGGTCTATGCGCTGCTTAAACGCGATGACGAAAAAGCCCTGACCGAGATGGCCTACGATAACCCGATGTTCGTAGAAGACGTGGTGCGCGCTGTGACACAGCGTTTACTCAAGGTTCCCGAGATCACCTGGTTCAAGGTTGCCTGTGAGAATTTTGAGTCGATTCACAATCATTCTGCCTATGGTCAAGTGGAATGGACCAGGTCTGAATAGGTGGATAACCCTGTGGAAAAGGTGGATAACTCGTTAAATAGCAACATTTTTAATCATTCTGGCCCTGTTATCGGCCTGTTTGCCAAGGAGCCGGTTGCGGGTCGTGTCAAGACCAGGCTGTCTCCTGCCTTAACG
>JAAXQF010000154.1 GCA_012974435.1 Desulfuromonadales bacterium
AGATGTGTATAAGAGACAGCGGTTGGCGGGACCTATCTATTCACGGATGCGCTTTATACGACGGCATCTTTCACCTACGACATCTTCGAGTCTGATGAAGAATATGTCTATGGTGATGAGGATGGTAAGGCCTACTACAGCTACGTCGGTGTTGGTTACCGTTTCTAAACAGCAAAGCTGAAATAGTTTTGCCTCTTGTTCTGCCCGGCTGGTTCTCCAGCCGGGCCTTTTTGTTCCCACCGACAACCCAATCAAAGGTAAGCGGCTTTGCTGAATTTTAGACCTTTACCTTTGCGTCTCTGCGACTTTGCGTTAAACCCTTTTGGGCCCATAGAACCGTTAGGCTAAAGGAAAAAGAAACGCCCTCGCTACAGATGCAGCGAGGGCGTTGTCAAACAAACAGCAGAAAAGACTTAGTCGGATTTAACCGTCGTATAGAGCAGAGTCGACTTCCGCTGGATCAAAAGACGCAAGACTTTCCCTTCTTGGAAGTCGTCCAAGATCGCCTTAAAAGACTTAACTGAACCAACTTCTTGTCCATCGGCCTCAAGGATCAGATCACCCACACGCAAGTTGGCCTCTGCAGCAGGTCCGTCGGGATCAATTCGGGTCACGAGAACACCCTTTTTACTCTCAAGGCTGTAGCGTGCCGCCAACTCAGGAGTCACATCGGCAGCGGTGATCCCGAGTGCATCTTCCTCCTGCTTTTCTTCAGCGACAAACCCGCCGTTTCCTTCGTCGAGCTTGCCAATCTTGACCTTTACTTCTCGTTTCTTGCCATCCCGGAAGATTTCGACCTTAACCGTTTTAGCCACAGCCGTTGTTGCCACCAGCTGTGGCAAGTCATTCAACTCTTTGATCATCTGGCCATCAAATGTAAGGATAACATCGCCACGTTTTAACCCCGCGTCGGCGGCCGGAGAGTCTTTGACAACCTCATTGACCAGGGCGCCATGGGTATTCTCCAAACCAAAAGAACCTGCCAACTCCTTGTTCATGGCCTGCACAGTCACTCCTAACCAGCCTCGAGTCACATGGCCATCATCACGCAACTGAGGGATGATTTGCTTTGCCATGTTCACCGGTATGGCGAAACCGATACCCTGCCCTCCGGCGATGATCGCAGTATTGATACCGATGACCTCGCCCTTCATATTGAACAACGGGCCTCCAGAGTTGCCCGGGTTGATCGACGCATCGGTCTGGATAAAATCATCGTAAGGACCTGCGCCAATCGTACGCCCCTTAGCCGAGACGATACCCACCGTAACTGTCTGTTCCAGGCCAAAGGGGTTACCAATAGCCATCACCCACTCGCCGACCCTGATGCCGTCACTTTCTCCAAGACTGGCAACCGGCAGATCTTCTCCGGCTTCGATCTTGATCAGAGCCAGGTCCAGCTTGGGATCAAGGCCGCGGACTTCGCCGCTGAACTCACGTCCGTCGGAGAGCTTGACCGTAATCTTATCAGCACCATCGACCACATGGTCATTGGTGAGGATAAAGCCGTCTTCAGAGATAATAAAGCCGGAGCCTAAAGAGCTTGCCTTACGCTGCGATTTTGGCATCTCGTTAAAGAAACGACCAAAGAATTCATCGAAAGGGCTGCCACCACCGGGAGATCTCGGGCCAGGAAAGGATGGTGAACGTGAGGCCACTGTTTTTGCGGTGCTGATATTAACCACTGCCGGCTTGAGCCGCTCGGCCAGGGAGACAAAATCCGTCGGCTGGGCGCTGGCAGGAACAATCCAGCAGCAGATCAAAGCCAAGGTTAAAAACAATATTTCGACAGGACGCAACTTACTCATAACTTCCTCCATTGAAACGATGGAAATAGTGCCCACAGGTAAGAGGAGCAGGCACAACTACCGTTAAATGTAATAACGCTCTATCAGACTGTCAATTGCCAGACTCGATAAAAACGAATTTCGGCCAACCACGACTGTGATTGACCGAAATGAGAGAAAAAATTGCCCGTAAAAAACTATTCCAGAATCGTCGACTTGGGGTGTTTCCCTTCTTCCGGGCCTTTCAACGGCAAGCGTATGGAAAAAGAGCTGCCCTTCTGAACTTTAGAGGAGACCTGAATACTTCCACCGTGGGCATCAGCAATCCATTTAACGATAGAAAGGCCGAGACCGATGCCGCCATCCATGCGATTACGCGCTTTATCGACCCGATAAAAACGGTCGAAGATATGCGCAAGGTGCTCTTCCGGGATACCTATACCTGAGTCATTGATAACGATAACGGCAGAGTCCTCGACCATCTTCAGGCCGATCTCCAGGCGACCACCTTCTGGGGTGTACTTAATGGCGTTGGAAATCAGGTTGAGGAACATCTGACGCAGGCGCAAATCATCGCCGCGAATGCGGATCTCTTCTTCGACCTCGAGCAGCAGTTCGACTTCGATCTGCTTTGTCTCACACAGGAGACGACTCTGCAGGTAAAGGTCCTGCACCAGGTCACTCAGGCTGAGCTCTTTCATCTCCAACGTCAGTTCACCAACCTCGCTTTTCGCCAGGGTCAGCAAGCTTTCGATAATCCGCTCCATGCGATCGATCTCTTCCATGTTGGAAGTCAACATATCGCGGAACTCTTCCGGAGTCTTGGCCCAGCGCAGTGTAACTTCTGTCTCGCCACGCAGAATCGTCAGTGGCGTACGCAGCTCATGAGACGCATCACCAGAGAACTGGCGGACACGGCGGAACGATTTGTCGAGACGATCCAACATCTGATTGAGACAGCCAACCATCTGGGAAAGTTCATCCTGATAATTACCCAAAGGGAGGCGACGCGAAAGGTTGTCCGCAGTGATCCCCTGTGCAGCCTCAGTGACTTCTATAATCGGCGCAATGGTCCTCTCCGCCAGCAGCCAGCAGCCAAGGCAGAGCCAGAAGATCGCGAAAGGGCCGACCACCAGGTAAATCAGGCGTAGCTCTTCAATCGTTTCCTGTAAGGGGCCAAGCTCCTGAGCAACCTGGATAACACCCAGTAGCCGAGAATTTTCTATCAGGGGAGCGGAGAGCAGACGCAAAAGCTCACCATTAGCCAGCTCAACAGTTTCCAGATGTTCCTTGAGCCAACGCACCTGCTGTCTGGCAACGGGACCAAAAGGGAGCTCGCGATCAATCAGGTTATCCGAAGAACAGATCTCCTGCAGGCTCGAGTCACGCAGCAACAGGTAGGCACCCCAGTTATTACTGTGGGTAAGGCTTTCCATCCCGGCACAACTCTGTTCGGCGTCACTGGCTGCGATAACTTCAGAATGGTGCTGATCAAGGGTCCGAGCGATTTCCCGAACCTGGCGGTCAACCTGCTCACGCAGATTATGGGAAAAGTAGTGGTACGAAAAAAGAGCACTGACTGCCAAGATGACAGCCAGTGTCATTGCGTACCAGAATGTAAGACGAACCCGGATCGACCATATGAGCGAAGATCCCAAGTCTAATCCTCCTTGAGGACGTAACCGATACCGCGAACGGTGTGAATCAGTTTATTGGTGTAGTCGCGATCAACCTTCTTGCGCAGGTAATTGACATACACATCGATGATGTTGGTGAAGGAGTCAAAAGTGTAATCCCAGACATGCTCGGCGATCATGGTTCGCGTCAGAGTCGTCTCCGGATTACGCATGAAGAACTCCAGAAGAGCGTACTCTTTGGCGGTCAGATCAATCTCTGAATCACTACGCCAGACTTTGTGTGCCACCGGGTCAAGGCGAAGATCCGCATAAGTGATTTCTGCACCGCGCTCCTGAGTACCGCGACGGACCAGGGCACGCACGCGAGCCAGAAGTTCAGCAAAGGCAAACGGCTTGGTTAGATAATCGTCACTGCCTGAGTCGAGGCCGGCGACAATGTCTTCAACAGTATCTTTGGCGGTCAGGCAGAGCACCGGGCTTTCAACACCTTTTTCGCGCAAAGCCTTGATTGCCTGCAGCCCATCCATCTTCGGCAGCATGACATCCATGAGAATCAGGTCGAAGGAACTCTGGCTACCCATTTCAACACCGGATTCGCCATCGTAAGCCACTTCAACCGAGAAGCCTTCACCTTCCAGACCGCGTTGGATAAAGCTGGCAACTTTCTTTTCGTCTTCTACTACGAGAATGCGCATAATCATTTCTCCTCTATAAGTTCTATTTTTCAATTTCTGTGTAACAACGGGCGTCCTTTAACAGTGTCCTGAAAATTCGCTGAATCTCTTTATAAAGTTTCGTAACAACTTATTTTAGTCCCAAACGAACCAGGACCTCATTTGCCGTCTCTTCAATCGCCTTACTTGAGACGTCGATAACCGACCAGGGGTGGCCGCGAAAAAACTTCTTGGCAAACTTCAACTCTTCTTCGATCTCTTCATAATCAGCATAAGCCGCCCTGGGATCCTGACCCAGGTTACGCAAACGTGCGGCACGCACCTCAACCAGACGCTGGGGGTCTATGATCAGGGCTGCGATTCGCTTCGGGTCGATCTCATAGAGTTCCGGCGGCGGATCGATCCCTTTCACCAGGGGTACGTTGGCAACCTTCCAGCCGCGGTGTGCCAGGTAGATGGAAAGTGGCGTCTTACTGGTTCGGGAAATCCCGACCAGGACGATGTCAGCCAGGTAGAGGTTACGAGGTTCCTGTCCATCATCCTGTTTGACAGTAAACTCGATCGCTTCAATGCGTTTGAAATAGGCCTCATCAATGCCATGCAACAGGCCCGGCGTCTCCTTCGGAGACCGTCCAACAAAGTGAGCAACTTTCATCAGAAGCGGTGTCAGCAGATCAATACTGATCAAGCCTAAACTGTCACACTCATCATGAGTCAACTGGGCGAGCTCCCTGTTCACAATCGTGTAAACAACCAGAGCACTATTGGCAAGAGCCTCATCAAGAGACTCGTACACCTGATTCTTGGTACGAACATTGTTTACGCGAATCAAGCGTACCGGCTTATCACGAAACTGGGTCAACGCCGCCAGAACCATTTTTTCAGCGGTTTCACCGGTTGCGTCGGAAAGCAGATAAATCACCTGATCAGTTGACATCAAAATCCTCATGAGAACATCGCAGAAGTCTAACAGAATCTAATGAAAACGCAAACATCAAACATTACAAAGTCACAGCTATTACAATGCCAAATCAACAACTTCCAAGAACCAGGCGGAGACCATAAGGGATATTTATTACCACAAAAGCGACTCCTCTCATTAACTAATGACCATTATTTCAGAGCTC
>JAAXQF010000306.1 GCA_012974435.1 Desulfuromonadales bacterium
GAACATAACAAACAGAGCAACAGATTAACGATCTGTTGCTCTCAGGATATCGTTTGCTTTGTCGCCACAAAGAAAATGACGTTGCTGTCGTGCAACCCCGACGGTTTTGCTTGTGTCTTTGGGGGGAAAAGTTCAACAAAGGAGCATCAGAATGTCGATCTATTGCTCTCATTGTCGACAAAAGTGCTTGAGAACACTTTGTCGCTAAGCTTTTGCGAACTTCAAGGAAACAGAGTTGATACAGTAGCGCAACCCGGTCGGCTTCGGTCCGTCTTCAAAGACATGCCCAAGGTGACTCTTACATCGACTGCAGTGAACTTCGTTACGCACCATCATCCATTTGCGGTCTTTTGATATGCCGATATTCTCAATCGCGATCGGTTGGTAGTAGCTGGGCCAACCTGTTTTGGAATCAAATTTATGGTCCGAGTGGAAGAGGTCCTGCCCACAGCAGACACACTGGTAAACACCCGCTTTATAAAACTTGTCGTATTCTCCGGTAAAAGCGCGCTCCGTACCATGCCCCCTGGTTACTTCATATTGCTCGGGAGTTAAATGTTCTTTCCATTCCTGTTTTGTTTTATTGATTTTACTGGTCATGATGAACGTTCCTTTAAGTGCAGACCAGACCTTGATCTGTCCAGCTTCTTGAGCAAACAGGTTGCTGATCGTTCCAAGGCCACCGCACACGGAGATAAAGGCACCTGTTGATAAGGTTTTCATGAATGTTCGACGAAGCATAGGCTCCTCCATCGCAAGCAGACTATCTTGTGAAATCAACGAAACACACGTGCGTTTCCAGCCATGATTTTATCCTAACATAACTTGATTTCTGCTGCAGAAGGGGACGCTGGGAAGGGTAGGGAGGATGATAGCGCCACCGGGGTCTTGTCCCGGTGGCATTTTTGGGGCAAACCTTTTAGGCTGCGCCCTTGATCCAGGCGATCTCACACTGGAAGGGGCCTTCCTGGCGATCTGAGATAAATAGACCGAAGCTTGTTACTTTGGCGGCGTCCATGGGGGGAACTGTCGAAAGTTTGATGCCGTGATGAGTCGGGGTAAGGTCTGCAAAGGGCAGAGTGATCTCTTGCCAAGAGCCTTTTTCGGTGGTGAAGGTGACCTGGTAGCTTACGCCGTCGAAAAAGTGATCTGTGCGCAGGCTGAGCTTGTAGCTTTTGCCGTCGCCGCGCAGACGGAGAGTGAGGCCGGAGTAAGCAGATAGATCATATTGCTCTGTGTTTGATCGGATCGAAGCAAAACCGCCGTTGTTTTCGAAGGAGACATCACCGGAAAAACGCAGGCCGATGTTATCGATATACTGCGGTTGGCTCAGAGAAGAACCTCCCATGATGCGATCGTCAACAGCTTCCCATGGGCGTGCTGACGGTGTTTTGAAATCCAGAACCATATTGTCTGATGAATTGTTCATTAATCTCTCTCCGTGAATGACATTTGAGTATTTAATATTGGTCAGTCAATACCATTGGTATCAACTGTGGTGTCTATTATTAAACAAACCGTAACGATTTACAAACCCGTTTCATTTCCTTGTCAAATCCTGTTTTCGTAACCTGAAGTCATCTTTCAGCACCTTAAGAATTCCAGGGTCTCGATTGTAGATGTCTTGTTGGAAATGAACTTTGTCCCCCACTGCAAAGGCCGTTCTGTAGCCGATTATAATTCGCATGGTCTTGTCCAGGTTGACCCGGGTCGTTTTTCCTGAGGCGATGGTTTTGTCAATTTTTTCTCTATCCCAGTCGCCCTGATTCGCTAATAATTTTTCTGCCAGGTCGAATGGGTTCCGCACGCGGATGCATCCCGAACTGAATGTTCTGCTTGTTCTGCTAAAAAGTTCGCGATGATTGGTGTCATGCAGGAATACGAAATGAGGGTTCGGGAACATGAATTTGACCAGTCCCATTGCGTTGTTTGGCCCTGGTGGCTGACGAACAACATAAGGGAACCCCTTTATCGACGCCCAGTCAATAGCTTCTGAATCAAGCGGTTTTCCTTCCAGAGAGTAGAGCTCGTAGCCCTTCTTTTTGAGATAAGCGGAGTCCTTTTTCAAATTTGGCTTAACTGTTCTATTGATAATCCCGGGCGGTATTGTCCATGTGGGGTTAAAGTCCAGGTACTGGATCTTGTCCTTGAAAATCGGTGTACTTGTAAAGTTCTGACCGACCTGTACTCTTTCCTCCCAGATGACGTTGCCATTTTTAAACCAGTAAGCTTTGAATCCTGCGATATCCACGATGATAAATTCGCCCTCCAGCGCATGCAGATACCAGCGCTGTCGCTCGAGGTTGATCAATATTTGATCAATGCGGTCTTCGACCGAAACGTTCAAAGCCGCAAGAGTTGCCGGGCCAACAGTACCATCGACTTCAAGACCGTGCTGACGTTGGAAACTTTTGACAGACTCTTCCAGGTCAGTATCAAAGTAGTCTTTCCCCTGCAGCGCTAGTCTAATGGGTTCCGCGTTGGTCCGCTGCAAGCGGTTTCGCAGTAGCCTCACGCGTTCATCGGGCTCTCCAGCCTTGAGAGTTTTGCCTCCCGCAATCGTCTGCCATCCGCCGTTTTCCTGGAGCAAACGATAGCTCGCCAAGCCTTTCTTTAGAGCCAGGTATTCGCTCTGCTTTGGCCTGATCTCATCAAATAACGCGAGAAGGTCGCCGCTTTGAATTTGCTTGAGCAATACTGGCGCGAAATCATTGCCTGTCAGGGGTTTAGTGAAGTTGATGTTTGGATCAAGGGCTGTGGGATCGACTTTGCCAAAGGCCAGGTTGTAAAGTGCCCTGATTAAACCTTCCAGGAGGAGCAGGTCCAGCTCCAGACGCTTGGTCGCGTTGAGCGAGTCCGTTCGTTCAAGTTCAAGGTAACCAGCGACTTCTGGAAAGATGTATTCCTCCGGGGTAAGGCCATCCCCGTAAAGGGTGTCAATCGAGTCAAACAGCGCTTGCCTGTTGTCGCTGTTCCACAAAGGTTGATCTCCGTTGAGCGCATAAATGCCAATCGCAAATTGAGGTGCATACAACTCACGATCTTCGATGGTGAGCTTTCCTGATTGGCGATAGCTTTCGGACTTCTGTGAAAGCGCTTCTTTAAATCCAACCTGGTCTGCGAGTGATTGGAATGGCAGCAGGAAAGAGAAAAGAACAAGGATTTGCACACATTTTACGGTCGATCTTTTTGAGAACAGCATGGGCATTCTGTTGTCTCCTAAGTAGGTTTTATTTTTTTTGTTATCAACTTTACTCAAGTTAGGCTCTGATTGGTTCATTACCTTTTCTCGAGATAGACAAACACGGACAACAAGACAAAATCAAAGCCGGCCTCTCGCAGAGGCGCTGAGAGCTCAGAGAAAGACTGCTCATGGGAAAGTTTTTCGTTTATCTCTTACTCTGCGCTCTCTGCGTCTCAAGAGAGCAAAGTGAAAGGGCGTGAGTAAGGTCGTTTGCTTTTCCTGTCTTACGTTTTTCGATGCTTTACTGAAGCGAAATAGATGACCTGGTACTTTTTTATACTCAAACTTCAAAATGCAAAGATAAATGGTAAGATATATATAAAGGTAAACAAATTACTGTTTGCCTCCTGAATGATATTGCCCCGTAGACCTCTTCTTCCATCTTTTGGCTACGGGGTTTTTTCTTGCCCGCAATCCTGTCGAAATGGCGTGGGGTTAACTGCTCCACTGTTATAACCTTTCACAAATAAGAAATGATCGCTCCCCCAACTGCCGTTGTCCCCACAACTATCCAGGGTGGTGTTTTCCAAAAAACCAGCAGACCGAAAGCCAGCAAAGCGAGAACAAAGTCCGAAACAGATAGAATCCCGCTGGTCCAGACCGGGTCATAGAAGGCCGACAACAGGAGTCCGACGACCGCGGCGTTGACGCCTACCAGTGCTTTCCTGATGCGAGGGTTTTTACGCAGGTCCTCCCAGAAGGGGAGAATCCCTGTTACCAGAAGGAATGATGGTAGAAAAATTGCCAGCAAACATAAGAGCCCGCCGAACCAGCCGTTTGGCGCTTTGTTCATTGCTGCTCCGAGGTAGGCGGCAAAGGTAAACAAGGGGCCCGGCACAGCCTGGGCTGCGCCGTATCCTGCCAGGAACATATCCTGATTGATCCAGCCCGGATTAACAACTTCTGCTTTCAGTAAGGGCAGAACAACATGGCCGCCGCCGAAGACCAAGGCTCCGGAACGATAGAAACTGTCAACAAGTGCCAGGGCCTGTGAGCCTTGTTGCGCGAGGATAGGCAGAGATAGCAGCAAGGCAAAGAAGAGGCCGAGGCTGATCACTGAGGTTTTTTTGCTTAAGGTGAAGAGTTGAGGAGTGTGATCATCTGATGACTCATAATTCAGGAAGCATAACCCCAGGATCATACCGCAGACGATCGCCGTCATCTGGCCATGGATGCCAGGCATGACAAGGGTGAGCAGGGCGGCAAACAGGGCGACACTTCTTCTCGGCCAATCCGGACACAACATCTTGCTCATTCCCAGGATGGCCTGTGCGACTACGGCAACGGCCGCGACTTTCAGGCCGTGCAGCCAACCTGTTTGAACCACCGATTCATCGAGTGCGGCGATGCCATAAGCAAAAAGAATCAAGGCAATGGCTGAGGGCAGGGTGAATCCAGCCCAGGCGGCGATGCCACCACGCAGGCCCGCCTGGGTGATGCCGATGCCGATGCCAATCTGACTGCTGGCTGGACCGGGAAGGAATTGACACAGGGAAACGAGATCGGCGTAGGCTGCGTCCTGCATGACGCGTCTTCTTTCGACGAACTCATTACGGAAATAGCCAAGATGAGCAACCGGTCCGCCGAAAGAAGTCAGGCCAAGCTTCAGAAAGGCTAAGAAAACTTGTGAGGCTGTAAGCTTCTGCATGTCTCAATTTTACCTGTTGCGCATACTTTGCTTCGTATTTTTCCCTTAGAGTTGCTATACGCTGATGAATTTTTTAAAAAAAGCCCTGCCAGCAGGGGGGGGCGGCAGGGCGAAGTCTCTGCGCCTAAAAAAAGGAGGGACCTACAAAAGGCCGCAGAGTGTTGTTTCTTAACTCATAACACCTGTCAGGGAAATGTCCATAGGGCGGAGGCGTAAATATTTGCCTTAGTTAATATTTAATGGATAAATAGTAACCTCAAAATATGTGTTCAATGAAAAAACCGGGTCTTATTCCCCGAAGCTTGCTTCGCCAAGAGAGTCAACATCTTTACCACCCGTTCGTTTCTCTCACTCGAGTCACTGAGGAC
>JAAXQF010000150.1 GCA_012974435.1 Desulfuromonadales bacterium
GAAGAAGCTCGTTCATATCAATTATTTCTAAAATTAACGCTGAGGCGCAGAGTCGCTGAAAGGCTCAAACCAATCTTTATTGTTTCAACCCAAAAAGATTTACCCTTTGTTTTTTTCTCTCTGCGTCTCCGTGTCTCCGCGTTGAAAGATTATCTGTCCAAGTCAGCCAGAATGAAATCTAGCGCCCCCAACACCATGATCAGGTCGGAAATCATCCAGCCCTTGGTGATCTTCGGGAAAACCTGTATGTGGGCGAAGCTCGGGGTGCGGATGCGCAAACGATACGGAGTGTTGCCACCGTCGCTGACCACGTAGTAGCCGCATTCGCCCTTGCTCGATTCGATGCCGCGATAGCATTCGCCGCGTGGTGGTGTCAGGCCGCGGGTTACATTCATAAAATGATGAATCAGTGATTCGATATCCTTCTTGCCGGATTTTCGTTCCGGATAGACGTAGCGCAGATCGTTACTCACGTAAGGGCCGCCCGGCATGTCGGCCGCGGCCTGTTTGACGATGCGCAAACTCTGGCGCATTTCGTTAAGCCTCACCAGGTAGCGGGCGTAACTGCAGCCACCGGTTTCGGTGGGGATGTCGAAGTCAAAGCGTTCGTAACCGGAATAGGGCATCTTCTTGCGCAGATCCCACTCCAGTCCGCAGGCGCGCAGGTTGGCGCCGGACATTCCCCAGTCGATCGCTTCGTCAAGGGTCGTGGCGCCGATGCCTTCGGTGCGCGCACGGAAGATCGGTCCGTTGGTCAGCATGCGGTCGAGCTCATCGATGCGCTTGTCAAAATCGTGAGTGAAGATATCGACGTTTTGCTTCCAGCCATCGGGGAGGTCCATGGGTAGACCGCCAACGCGCAGCCAGGCCGGGTGCATACGGCCACCGGTGATCTGCTCGATGATATCAAAGATTTTTTCCCGCGACTCGAAGGTGTAGAAGACCGGGGTCATAGCGCCGACATCATGAGCGAAAGTGCCGAGCCAGACCAGGTGGCTGGACAGACGGAAGAGTTCGCAGAGCATGACCCGGATCACCTGGGCCCGCTCCGGGACCTCGACACCGAGCATGGTCTCCAGTGGCAACAGGTAGGCGAGGTTGTTCTGTACACCGGAGAGATAGTCGATGCGATCAGTGTAAGGGATGTACTGGTTCCAGTGCTGACGTTCCGCAATCTTCTCAGCGCCACGATGGTGGTAACCAAGGTCGACATCAACATCCTCAACCTCTTCACCATTGAGCTTGGCGACCAGGCGCAGAACGCCGTGAGTGCCGGGATGGTGAGGTCCAAGATTAAGAATCATGGTTTCGTCGTCGACCCGCTCCATCTCCTTGCCACTGAAGAAGCTGTCCGCATCACGCGGCACCATCTTCATTGCCGCTTCCGGTGTAAAGGGCTCCATCTCGGTTGCGCGAGAGACGTGGTCCTTGCGCAAGGGGTGTCCTTCCCAGTCGTGGGGCATGAGAATACGGCGCAGGTCGGGATGGCCTTTGAAGTCGATGCCGAACATGTCGTAGGCTTCGCGCTCGTACCAGTTGGCCGTGGTCCAGACGTCGGTGATTGTCGGTGCAGTCGGTGTTTCTCCCTGCAGGGGGACCTTGACCCGCAGGTAGCCGGGGTCATCAAAGGACAAGAGATGATAGACGAGCGTGAAATCGTGATCGGGACGTTTTTTACGTGCACGCTCGTCGATTGCCGTCAGGTCTTCAAGGCGGCGGTATCGGGTTGGCGCCTGTTCCTTGAGGAAGCGCAGCAGCTCTGGAGCCGTCTCTGTATCGGTCCAGAAGGTAGGCATGTCAGCGCCCTTGGCGTCTTCACGCACCCGGTCACCAAAATGTTCATGCAGAGTTTTACGCAGGTCTGGCGTTGAAGCGACGAAGTCAACGCGCGGCTGATCTGGCCGCCATAACTCTTCGGCACGGCTCCCCCAGAAGCTAGGTGCCTGGGTGGATGTGCCGCGGTTAGGGCTGTTGCCGAAGCCTGGGCCACGGGTGTCGCGGCTCTTGCTGACGCCGTCGATAAGCAGCGGTCCGTCTGTCCCCTCGCTGCCGCCCTGCATGCCGAGCACCATGCGGGCAGGTTGCTCATCTGCAGCGATTTTTTCCTGCAGCATGATCAGCCCCTGCAGAAAGGCTTCCGGACGCGGTGGGCAACCCGGTACGTAAACATCGACCGGCAACACCTGGTTAACACCCTGCATGACGCTGTAGACATCGTACATGCCGCCAGAGTTTGCACAGCTGCCCATCGCCATAACCCACTTGGGATTGGCCATCTGCTCGTAGACGCGCAGCATGCTGGCGCCCATCTTTTTAAAAGGCGTTCCGGAAATGATCATCAGGTCGGCTTCACGCGGTGTGCTGCGCAAGACCTCGGCGCCGAAGCGGGCGATATCGAAGCGTGGCGTCATACTGGTCATCATCTCGACGAAGCAGCACGACAGGCCGAAGAACATCGGCCAGAGGCTGTTCTTACGCCCCCAGTTGATGGCATCGTCCAGGGTTGTCAGTATGACATTGGGTGGCAACTCTTCGTTCATGTTGCGCTCCCCTGCGCTCTGCGCTGATCATTCTGCGCCTTGCGCCGCTCGCGCTGCGCTCGCGGTTCCCAGTCGAGGGCGCCGGTTTTCCAGATATGGACCAAGCCAAGAAAGAGAATGAAGATGAAAAAGCAGACGTGGGCGAATCCGGACCAGCCAAGGCGATCAGACGCGACCGCCCAGGAGGCGACAAAGATGACCTCGACATCGAAAATAACGAAGAAGATTGCGACCAGGTAGAAAGGCACTGGTCCTTTGAGGCGGGCATTGTCGAGAGGTAGAATCCCCGACTCGTAAGGCTCCTGCTTCTGCCGCGAGCGGGTCTTGTGGCCAAGGCCCCATGAGAGCAGCAGGAGCACGGCAATCAGGAAAATCGCTATGCCAGCATAGATTCCCAGAGCCAGGTAAGACTCGAAAGCTGGTGGCGGCACTATAAGTTGTGAAGGATTAGCAGGAGACATATGCTCAGTAAAATAACCTTCCCAAAGAAGTAATCAAAACCATCATTCAGACTTTTTGAAGCCTCGAATCAGCGTAGCATAAAAACAGGTCAAGTCCATTGTGGGCGCTAATTCAAATTCCTTCACGAGCCGTCTCAATTGCGGCCCTTGCCAGAGTATCGCAGCGCTCGTTTTCAGCATGTCCATCGTGGCCGCGCACCCAACACCACTCAACCTCGTGCGGGTCGGTCAACTCCAACAGGCTTTCCCAGAGATCACGGTTGGCAACCGGCTTCTTCTGGGAATTCTTCCAGCCGCGTTTGACCCAGCCGTCGATCCACTCGGTCATGCCCTTTTTTACATACTGTGAATCAGTTGTTACCCGGACCCGACACGGACGCTTCAAGGCTTCAAGGCCTGCGATCGCACCGATCAATTCCATGCGATTATTGGTGGTCTCCGGGTCATAACCGGAGAACTCCTTTTCATGCTCGCCACAGCGCAGAATTGTTCCCCAGCCTCCCGGCCCCGGGTTGCCGGAGCAGGCGCCATCGGAGAAGATTTCCACCAGTTTCTCTGCAGAGTTACTCATGTTTGACGCATTCCGATCTTATAAGGAGGACTATGATAGCCTCAAGCATTCTAGCACAGCTTTTTCTGTAATTCAGCCATGATAAAACGTATACAAATTAAAATCCCGCAAGAACATAATGAGACACCAATAACCCCTTAGGTTTTTGTCCGGCATGCTCCGTGAGTCTCGGCAGGCGTAAAGCTGAGGGCTCTCTGGTGTATGGGGGGGGGAGGGTTAATGCCCTCGCGAAGGATGGTCTTTGGCAGTCTGACCCTCGGAGCCCGAGTCGAAGGGTAATGAAATCGCAAGGAACGAGTCATTGGATTACGCACGACAGCCAAAGCAATCAAGCGCCACCTGCTTATATACGATCAGTCCAGAAGCATCTCAGCTGCTGTGTGACAACGTCCGCCAGCATCAGCAGGTTGTCCGGTTGAACGTCAACAACCTTGACTACGGGTTTGAAACGACTGCTGCTTGGCATCAAGCCTTCCAGAAGGTTGGTGCGCTGATAAAGCCAGTCGCTGCTCAGGGTGCATGGAAAAGTGTCCGGAAAGAGTGCGAGGTAAAAGATGTCTGCTTCCACCAGGTCCTGGAAAAAATGTGAGCCGAAAGAAAGTTCAGGCATCAGGTCGCCTTCGGCAAAGGCAACTTCCCCTATGGCGGCCATATTGTTTATTTCCGAGAACTTGACCGGGACGCCCAGTGAAGGTGTCGATGTTCCCCAGCGCCCCGGGCCAAGGAGTAGCGTCGGTTGTTGCTCTCGATCCTTGATGCGTCGGTTGAGGCGGCCAATCAGGCGAGCTACTTCGTGTTTGTCGGAGAGTGACAGCTGTGAGTACCGCTTGGCATCAACCCAGATGACCCGTTTAATCGGTAGCGCTGAGTTACCTCCCATGAAACCGCCATCGGCAGCAAAGAAGAGCTGCTCCTGCGGAATCTTTTCTGGGATGCTGATCCGCTTTTTTAGCCCTTTAGTCTGTAATGGGCGGCACTGCAGAAGGTTGATTTTGGACTCCCCATGCATGGTTTTGTTAACGGTAAATTCAATGTCAACAGGATACTGGTAAGCTTTTTCAAGGGTCTTGAGAAGCTGTTGCATTCTTGCGGGGAAGTCTGTTTTCTTCAGCAGTTGTTCAAAAGTCAGAAGCCAGACATCTTGTGCAGGCCGACCGCGCTCTTTTAGCCGGGAAATGGTTTCCTGATCAGGAACACCATACGCCTTCAGGTTCAGGTCAATGCCTTCGCTGACCAGTTGCAACAGCGGCCGAGATTGCAGGTCGTTCTCACTGATGTTAACCAGGTCGACATCCTTCTGGGAAAAACGTCGAATATCTTCATATCCCTTGAGGGGCAGCTTCATCGGTTCATCGAGAGCGACAATCCGTGGATAATCACCCTCGACCCGATCAACCGCACGAGTGCCAAGTCCAAGAACCAGTCGCAGCATACCGGCTTTCGGATCCATATGCTTGTCCCAGACAAAGGTATTGTAAGAAATGCCGACACCGGCCAATTCATTGTAGAAGGTTTCGACGAGCTCGTGGCCAACGAATGGCCGGACCCGGGCCGCAATATTCCCGGCGGTATCGTGGAAAAAGAGGCCCCGATTCACGTCTCGAATATCCAGTTGTTCAACCCCGCTACCAACAGGGCGG